>JABDJQ010000165.1 GCA_013002425.1 Gemmatimonadota bacterium | reverse complement strand
GCTCACGCTCGACGGCATCGCGATTCAGCGCGGCAGCAATACGCTGACCGACATCATCGGCGGCGCGACGATCGATATCCTGCGTGCGCAGGAAGCGACCGAAGCGCCGACGGCGATCGATATATCGGCCGACACCGAAGCGGTGAAAGCGAGCGTGCAGGAGTTCCTGGACGCGTATAACGATTCGTACGCCTATCTCCAGGAAAAGGTGCGGATCGATCAGACGACGTACGAGCGCGGGGACCTGGCCGGCGACTTCAGCTACAAGAGCCTCTGGCTCGGGATGCGGTCGACGCTGGCGAACGCCGTCACGATGACGGATCCGGAGGATCCGACGAGCCTCGGGCTGGTCGGTATTACGGCCGGCCGCGACGGCGTATTCACGATCACGGACGAAACGAAACTGTTCGAGATGGTCGTGAACGACCCCGAGATGCTCGCGGAGATGTTCAACGACACGACCGGAATCGGTTCGCGCGTCGAAGCGCTGATCGACCGGTACGTTTCGACCGACGGCATTATTGACAGCAGCAAGGACTCGGTGGAAGCGAGGCGCGAATCGTTCGATCGCAGGCTCGACTCCCTCGAGCGGCAGAACAAAGCGCTGGAGAATCGCCTGATCCAGCAGTTCGGCGCGTTGCAGGAAGCCCGGAATCTGACTTCGGCTTTCCAGGCGACGCTGGGCAGTATTGGCGGATTTCTCGGATAGCGAGAAGAAGAGGAGAGTGGTGACATGAGAATCGATGATGCGGGTCGGTTCTTGGATCCGAAGATCACTCGGCCGGTAGAGAAGAGCTCCGAGCCGAAACAGGTTGCGGAGAAAAAGGCGAGTGGAGGCAAGCGAGTCGAGAAAGACGCAATCTCGATTCGAGCGAACGATCCCGGAATTGAAAAGACAGCCGTAGTCGAGACCGATGCGGGCATCGAAGGGCTTTCCCAGGATCAGGTGGACGAGATCCGTTCCAAAATCCGGAGCGGTGCCTACGACGAAGTCCGGGTCCTGGAAGCGATCGCGCGAAGGATCCTCGAGAGGCTCGGCCTTTAAAAGGGAGCGCGCATGCTCTTGCTGACCCAGTTGAACGGGAGGCGCATCGTCGTCAATCCCGAGATCGTGGAGTTTCTGGAGTCGATTCCGGACACGATCATCACGCTTACAACGGGGCGCAAGGTGATTGTTCGTGAGCCCATCGATCTCGTGCAGGAGATGATGGAAGACTACTACCGTAACTTTTTCACGCGCAATCCCAGAGTGGGCGTGGACAGAGGCGATCAATAAATGGATATCGGAACAGTCGTCGGACTTGCTGCGGGAACCATACTGCTCCTTGTCTCGATTCTCATGGGCGGGAGCCTGGGATCCTTCATCAACATTCCGTCACTGCTGATCGTTGTGGGGGGGAGCGCGGCGGCAACGCTTATCAATTATCCGCTGCCCGACTTTCTGGGCGTCATGAAAGTCGTCAAGAACGCCTTTCTGAACAAGACTCCGAACCCGACCGAACTCATCGAAATCATGGGCCGTCAGGCAGAGATCGCTCGCCGCGACGGCCTTCTCGCTCTTGAAAAAGAGACCGCGAACATCGAAGACCCCTTTCTGAAAGCCGGCCTCGAACTCGCCATCGACGGCATGGATCTCGAGCAGATCGAGTCCATTCTGTCCATGGAGATGGAG
>JABDJQ010000134.1 GCA_013002425.1 Gemmatimonadota bacterium | reverse complement strand
GTCAACAGGCTGATCGCCATCGGAGACGGCGCTTCTGTCGATTCGTTCCTGGCAGGAGGCGCGCCGGCTGCCGGCAGCGTGCCTGCGCCCGCGCTTTCGGACCCGGGCGGACAGGCGGCGACCGCGGGGGCATCTCCAGACGCCCCTGCCGGCGAGGATCGAGAAGCGAAAGACGATTCGCCCATCGAGGATCCCTACATCGACACGCCGCTCTGCACCAGCTGCAACGAGTGCACGAAGATTAACAGTCAGATGTTCGCGTACGACGAGAACAAGCAGGCCATCATCAAGGATGCCGACGCCGGCACGTTCCGCGAACTCGTAACCGCCGCCGAACGCTGCCCTGTCAGGATCATCCATCCGGGCAAACCGCGAAACAGCTCCGAGCGCGGCCTCGACAAGCTGGTGAAGCGAGCGGCCGCCTTCAACTAGGCTGAAGTAAGTCATGAGCAATCAACCACTGGATGCGGCCTGGCTTCGCCGGCAGATCGTCGGCGTGGACTCGACCTTCACGACTCCGTTCGGCGAAAGGTTGATGTCCTACTGCGACTACACGGCATCGGGGCGCTGCCTGCAGTTCGTCGAGTCCTATCTGCAGGGCCTGCAGAAGATTTACGCCAACACGCACACGGAAGACGACATCACCGGTCGCAGCATGAGCCGGCTGCTGCACGAGGCCGAAGCGAGCATCAAGCGTTCCGTAAACGCGGGGCCGGCGGGCCGCATCATCGCGACGGGCGCCGGCGCTACCGCGGCGATCGACAAGCTCCAGCAGATCATCGGTATCGCGCTGCCGCCGGCGACCCGCAAGAACATCTGCGACATGCTCGGCGGGACTGATACGAGTGCGGTCGGCCGGGATATCGAGGAAGTCTTCCGGAAGTCGCAGCCTGTGGTGTTCGTCGGTCCTTACGAGCACCACTCGAACGAGATTTCCTGGCGTGAATCCCTCGCGACCACAATCGAAGTGCGCATGGATGCGAACGGGCGCATCGATCTCGCGCATCTCGAGGAACTGCTGCAGGATCCCGCCTGGCAGGGCAGATTGCGCGTCGGCTCCTTTTCGGCGGCATCGAATGTCACCGGAATGCGATCCGACGTGCGCGCGATCGCGAGCCTGCTGCACGAGTACGACGCCATCGCCTGTTTCGATTTCGCCGCCTGCGCTCCCTATGTCGAGATCGACATGAATCCCGAGCCTGTCGGTGACGAAGATCCTTCGATCGACGCCATTTTCCTGTCGCCGCACAAGTTCCTTGGCGGGCCCGGCTCGAGCGGCGTGCTGGTCTTCAACGAACGGATCTACCATCCGGAGCTGCCGCCCAGCGTGAGCGGCGGCGGAACGGTCGACTATGTAGGACCGGAAAGCCAGGATTTCATTCGAGATATCGAAGAGCGCGAAAAGGCCGGCACGCCGGGTGTGCTGCAGACGCTCAAGGCCGGACTGGTGTTTCAGATCAAAGAGCGCGTGGGCGTGGAATTCATCAGCAAACGAGAGCACGAACTGACTTCACGCGCGTTCCGCAGATGGAGCGAGAACGGCAACATCGAGATTCTGGGCAATCCCGACCCCGCCTGGCGCGTCGGCATTCTCTCTTTCAATATCAGAAGCGCGACCGGCCATTACCTCCACCACAAGTTCGTCACGGCGCTCCTGAACGATCTCTTCGGGATCCAGTCGCGCGCCGGTTGTTCCTGCGCCGGGCCGTACGGACACAGGCTGCTGAACATCGATGCCGCTACTTCGGAGCGATTCCGTGACGTCGTACAGGAAGGGCATTGCGGCATGAAGCCCGGCTGGTGCCGCATCGGGATGCACTGGGTCATGGAT
>JABDJQ010000123.1 GCA_013002425.1 Gemmatimonadota bacterium | reverse complement strand
TCATTCATGTGGGCCAGGATCGTGGCCATCGCGCTTTCGCGCTCGAACGGCGCCTGTCCGGTCAGCATCTGGAAAGCGACGCACCCGAGCGCGTAGATGTCGGCGCGACCGTCGACCGTTGCCGAGTCCGACGCGATTTCCGGGGCGAGATAGGCCGGCGTTCCGGCAACGACTTCTTCAGCCGTGATCTTCGCGTCGGAAGACCGCGGCTCGTGCCCGAGCGCCACGAGTCCGAAGTCGAGTACTTTCATGTGGTCGTACCGAACCCCGTGCCGGCAGATCATGAGGTTGGCCGGTTTGATGTCGCGGTGGACGAGACCGGCGGCGTGCGCTTCTTCGAGCGATTCGCACGCCTGACGCAGCAGATGGACGACGCGCGCGGGCGGCAGCGGACCGTATCGCGCCACGGCGGATTCGAGGTCGATGCCGTCGAGCAGTTCCATCACATAATAGAAGGCGCCGTCTGTCGAGACGCCGAAATCGTACAGCTCGACCGTGTGGGGCGACTGCAGACTCGCGGTGGCGTCGGCTTCGCGCTCGAAACGTCGTCTTGCCTGTGCGTGCCGCCCGCTGTCGGTTTTGAAATCCGCGCGAATGAGCTTGATCGCGGCCTTGCGGCGCAACATGGCGTGGCGCGCCCGGTACACGGCCCCCATTCCCCCTTCGCCGAGTTTCTCCTCGAGCGTGTACTGTCCGAGCTGCATCGCTTCGCGCACTTCGCGACGCAGTCCGTAGATCACGTGCGAAGTCACCGCCGTGGCCATCACGTAGGCGACGGCGATGAAAGTCAGGCCGTCGAATATGAGGGGATCGAGCACGCGAATCGACTCGCGGCCGAAGCCGAACACACACGCCATGCTCGTCGCCCCGATCACGACCGTGCGGAGGACCGGGCTCGGGACGAGCGACGCGCGAACCCCGAGCAGGAGAATGATACCGAACATCGTGAAGACCGACGCGAACTGCGGCGTGGTTTCGCTCATCTGTACGGCGGCGATGTGCACGTAGACGAGCGTGAGCGAGAGCGTGACCGCGCTCTCGAGCATGATCAGCATCGTTCGTGACGGCTTCGTGAAGCGTGTCAATATCCAGGCGACTACGACGATCGCCGTCGACAGCACGCGCATGATCGTGGTTACCGGCGGGTACTCGGGGTATGTCAGGTTCTCGACGAGACGGGGCATGACCTGATCGCTGAAGTGCGCGAGGAGATCGATCGCCAGCATGACCTGCACGTAGAGACGGATTCGCTCGCGCAGGGTATCGACGTCGTCGGAACCGGGACGAAACCCGAACAAGGATCGAAACACGAAACAGGCCCTCACTTCAGTGCGTGGATCGGCACTCAGACAAGGGAGAAGGATACCAGAACGAAGGGAGAGGTCATGCTGCAATGACGAGCAGGGCCGTCCTGATTCGCTGAGTGGTCAGCTACCGGAACCGGAATACGATTGGGAACAGCCGGAAGCGCCCGCTGTCTGGTAACCTCTACGCATGAAATCCAACGACCGACCACCTGACGATTCGGACCGTACGCTCCCCGGCGATTCCGATCGCACGATTTCGTCCGATTCCGACCACACGCTCGCATCCGGCGCAGACCGGACGATGCCGTCGGGCGACGCCGCGCCGTCACCGCCCGGTTCCGCACCCGCCGAAGCCCCGGCCACCATCGGCAACTACACGATTCACGGCAAGCTGGGCGAGGGCGGCATGGGCGTCGTCTACGAGGCGGAGCAGCAGAACCCGAAGCGACGCGTAGCGCTCAAGATCGTGCGCGGCGGACACTTCGTCGACGACATGTCGATCAAGCTGTTTCAGCGTGAAGCGGAATCGCTGGCGCGCCTGAAACACCCGGGGATCGGGGCGATTTACGAGTCGGGGCGGACCGACGAAGGCCAGCACTTTTTCGCGATGGAGCTCGTGCGCGGCGACACGCTCGACGTTCACGTCATGCGGAAAGCGGCGGCTGCGGACGATCGCAAGTCGGCGGATGTTCGCGAACCGCTCGCGCTCTTTCGCGCGATCTGCGACGCGGTCAACTACGCGCATCAGCGCGGCGTCATTCATCGCGATCTCAAACCTTCGAACATCCTGATCGACGAGGACGGCCAGCCGAAGATTCTCGATTTCGGTCTCGCGCGGATGACCGACTCCGACACGGCCGCCGCGAGCATGATGACCGAAGTGGGTGCGATCAAGGGGACGCTGGCGTACATGAGCCCCGAGCAGGCGCGCGGGAACCCGCAGGAGATCGATCTTCGTACGGATGTCTATTCGCTCGGCGTGATCCTCTACGAAATCGTGACCTGGGACCTTCCGTACGATACGCAGACGGGTTCGGTGATCGAGGCGCTTCGCGTCGTGAACGAGATCCAGCCGCGGTCGTTCCGGAACACGCCGCGCGCGGCGCGCTTCGTCGGCAGCGATCTCGAAACGATCGTGCTGAAGGCGCTGGCCAAGAATCCCGAGCAGCGCTACGCGAACGCCGCCGCGCTTTCCGACGACATCGAGCGCTATCTCACGAATCAGCCGATCCTCGCGAGACCGCCGAGCACGATCTACCAGCTGAAGAAACTCGTCGCGCGCAACAGGATTCCGTTCGCGTTCGCTTCGCTGCTCGCGCTCTCGCTGGTCGGATTCGCGATCGGGATGGGCGTGCTCTATACGCGCGCTGAGGCAGCGCGCAAGACAGCCGACGCCGAACGCGCGAACGCCGAAATCGCCCGCGACGAATCGGAGGCGGTCACGACCTTCATGACCGATCTGCTCGGGGCCGTCGATCCGGACGAATCGGGACGCGACGTGACCGTGCGTGACGTGCTGGACGAGGGCGCGGGGACGATCGATGAATCATTCGAACAACAGCCCCTCGTCAGGGCGCGCATCGAATACACGATGGGCGATATGTATCGCGCGCTCGGGCTCTATCAGGAAGCGCTGCTGTTTCTCGAGAACTCGGGCACGCTTCGTGAAGCGGCGCTCGGATCCGGTTCTCTCGAGTTCGCCGAGAGCCTTCGCAAGCATGGTTCCGTGCTTTTGGACCTGGACGATTACGCGGCGGCGACCCCGTTGCTCGAACGCGCGCTCGCGATCGCGGAGCGGAGCGAGGAACCTCTCGATGCGCGCGCTCCGCTTCTGATCAGCGCGCTGGTGGATCTGGGTGACGTGAGAAGAGCGAAGGCAGAGGACGAGGCTGCGCTTTCACTTCTCGAACGCGCGCTCGACCTGGCGGAATCTCACGAACCGGATAAGGTCCCGGCTATCTCGCGAAGCCTCGCGATCTACCATCACGGGCTCGGAAGTTACGATCTCTCCATTCCGCTCTTCGAAAAGGCGCTCGCGTACTCGCGCGAAACCTACGGTCCCGATCATCCCCGTGTTGCGCAGGCGATGGGAAACCTGGCTGTCGCGATCAAGAGCGAGGAACGCTACGAGGAGGCGAGGAAGCTGGAAGAGGAAGCGCTCGCCATTCGCGAGGCGGCGTTCGGCCCGGACCATCCGAAGGTCGGCCAGAATCATCTGAACTACGCGGGCACTCTCAAGAACATGGGAGACCTGGATGGCGCGAAGCCCCATGTCGAGCATGCGATCGCGGTCCTCGGGGCCGCATTCGGTCCCGATCATCAGGACCTTACGAAAGCCTACGGAACTCTGGGCGACATACTGAGGGATCAGGGGGAGTTCGACGAGGCGATCCGGCAGTACGAGCGTGGTCTCGCGATTCGGGAAAAGGCCTTCGGACCCGATCACCGGGATGTCGCATTCACGCTGGGCGCGATCGGCTACATTCACCAATTGAAATCCGATTTCGAAGTCGCGCAGCCCCTGTTCGAACGCGCGATGAAGATCGCTCTCGCGAGCTACGAGCCCGGGAACCGGTATCTTGCCTATCATTCGTTCAACCTGGCGCAGAATCACGCGAGTCAGAACGAGTTCGCCGCCGCGCTTCCGCACATCGAACGCGTGGTCGCGATCCGTGAACCGCTCTTCGAAGACACGCCCGATCTGCTCGTGGCCGAGGACCTCGAGCTTCTGGAAACCGTGCTGCGCGGGCTCGGCCGGACGGCGGAAGCGGATGATGCCGCCGCGCGGGCTGCGGTGATAAGGGAGAAGGTCGCGGCAGCTTCGCCGTAAGATCGCCAGCCGCTGACTCGTGCCGGCGCCGGCAC
>JABDJQ010000091.1 GCA_013002425.1 Gemmatimonadota bacterium | reverse complement strand
CTCTCTTGTCGTGCCGGACTTTGATCAACTGTTTTTCGTCTGCCATGATCTCCTCCGTAGTCGCCCCAATATAAGGAGACGAATTGGGCGCGTCAAACGGAACGCGGCGCCTACTTTCTTCGCAGGTACGCTTCGATGAACGGTTCGATATCGCCGTCCATGACACCTTGCACGTTCCCGACCTCGGTGTTCGTCCGATGGTCTTTCACGAGCGTGTACGGCTGGAAAACGTACGACCGGATCTGATTCCCGAATGCGATCTCTTTCTTTTCCCCTTCGCGCTCCGCCGACTTCTGCGCTTCCTCTTCGAGCCTCTGCTGCAGAAGGCGCGCCTTCAGTACTTTCATCGCGTTCGCGCGGTTCCTGTGCTGGGAGCGCTCGCTCTGGCACGTGACCACGATGTTCGTCGGAAGGTGCGTGATGCGGACCGCGGAGTCGGTCTTGTTGACGTGCTGCCCGCCCGCCCCGCTCGAGCGAAAGGTGTCGACACGGAGATCCGAATCGAGGATCTCCACTTCTTCGATCTCTTCCGATTCGGGGAAGACGGCGACTGACGCGAAAGACGTATGTCTGCGATGCGCCGCGTCGAAAGGCGAGATACGCACGAGGCGATGAACCCCCGCTTCCGAGCGAAGGAATCCGTACGCGTAGTCTCCCTCCATCTCGAGGGTGGCGCTCTTGATTCCGGCTTCGTCGCCCGCGGAAATGTCGATCAGGTTCTGCTTGAAGCCGCGCCGCTCGCCCCACCGCTGGTACATGCGCAGCAGCATCTGGGCCCAGTCCTGCGATTCCGTTCCGCCGGCGCCGGGATTGATGTTGATGATGGCGTTACCGGAGTCTTCGGGCGCGCCGAGCAGGCTCTTCGTTTCGAGATCGCTGACGAGCACGGTCAGTTTGCGCAGACCCTTCTCGACCTCGCGCATCGTCTCTTCGTCCGACTCTTCCTGCGCCATCTCGAGCAGGATCGCGGTCTCCTCGTGCACCGTTTTCACTTTCGTGAATTCGTCGACGATCCGCTTCTCGGAAGAGAGCGCGCGCGTCGTCTCCTGCGCCTTCGCCTGGTGGTCCCAGAAGTCCTGAGCCGTCATCTTCTCTTCGAGCTGCGCGATGCGCGCAATGCGTTTGGAGATGTCAAAGATAACCTTCGAGCTCGTCAATGCGAGTACGGCTCGATTCGAGTTCCTGTTCGATTTCTCTGACGTCCGGCATTCCCGTCACTCCTCATCCTTGTCCGTAATCGATTCCCAGACTTCCCGCGCCCTGAGCTTCAGCTCGTCGAGCGTGCCGTCGTTCTCGATCACGTGGTCCGCTTCTTCCATGCGTGCGTCGAGATCGCTCTGTCTGGCGATCCGATCGCGCGCCCCCCGTTCGTCGAGGGAATCCCTGGTTCGTATCCGCGCGTGCCTCGTATCGGCCGCCGCCAGAATCAGAACTACCACATCGACGCGTTCCTGATAACCCCAATCGAAAAGAAGCGCCGCGTCGAGGACGACCGGACCGGGCGATCTCTCTTCCGCGTCGCGAAGCGCGCGTTCGATCGCGCTTCGCAGCGGCTCGGCGAGGATGCGGTCGAGCATCGCCAGATTGTCCGGCGCCGAAAAAACCACGTGTCCGAGGCGTCGCCGGTCGATCTTGCCGTCCGGACCGAGCACGGCGTCACCGAACGCGCTCGCGATCGTGCGCTGCAAACCCGGATCGTTCTGCCAGACGGAGCGCCCGATTTCGTCCGCGTCGACGAGTGTGCCGCCCCACTCCGCGAAGATGCGGGCCAGCGTGCTCTTGCCGCTCCCCGTGTTGCCCGTGATCCCGACGATCATTCCGTCGTCCCCGGATCGATTCCGTGCGCTTCGAGCCAGTTGGTTCCCGACCCCGATTCGACGAGGATCGGTACGCGCAGTTCCATCTGGCCCTCCATGCGTTTCTTCGCGAGCGCCGTGACTTCCTCCACTTCCGCAAGCGGGGCGTCGAAGACGAGTTCGTCATGCACCTGCAGAATCATTTTCGTCTCGAGCCCCTTCTTCTCAAGTTCGTCGTCGATCGCGATCATCGCAAGTTTGATCAGGTCCGCGGCCGAGCCCTGGATCGGCGTGTTCACGGCCGTGCGCTCCGCGAAAGCCCGAATCCGCCCGTTCTTGCTGTTCAGATCGGGAAGGTACCGGCGCCTGTGCAACATGGTCTCGACGTAGCCGTTTTCCCGTCCCTCCTCGATCGTCCGGTCGAGGAAGCCCTGCACGCCCGGATAGGCCTCGAAATAGTTCCGGATGAACTCTTCCGCTTCCTTGCGCCCGATATCGAGACGGGTGGCGAGACCGAACGCGCCCATGCCGTACACGATTCCGAAGTTGACCGCTTTCGCGCGCGATCGCATCTCGCCCGAAACTTCGCTCTCTTCGATGCCGAACAGCGTGGCGGCCGTGCGGCGATGAATGTCCATTCCCGTGCGGAAGTCCTCGATCAGGTGATCGTCCTCGGACAGATGCGCGAGCAGGCGGAGCTCCACCTGCGAATAGTCGAGCGAAATCAGTCGATGTCGGTCGCTGCTCGGCAGAAACGCCTTGCGGATGCGGCGCCCGACATCGGTGCGAATCGGGATGTTCTGCAGATTCGGGTCGCTCGACGACAACCGGCCCGTCGCCGCGACCGTCTGATTGAACGACGTATGAATGTGGTTCGTTTCTTCGTCGACGAGTTTCGGAAGCGCGTCGATGTACGTGCCACAGAGCTTCACGAGCTGACGGTTTTCGAGGATCAGCGCGGGGAGCGGATGCGCTTTCGCGAGTTCCTGCAGCACGTCGTTGTCGGTCGAGTACCCGGTTTTCGTCTTCTTGGTCGGCTTGAGTCCCAGATCCTCGAACAGAATCTTCTGAAGCTGGAGCGGCGAATTGACGTTGAACTCTCCCCCTCCGAGTTCGTAGATCTTCTGTTCGATCGAGTCGATCTCCGCGTGCAGTTCCTTCGACATCTTCGCGAGAAACTCGATGTCGAGCCGCACACCGGCCCCCTCCATCTTCTGCAGCACGCGAAGGAGCGGGATCTCGATCGTGCGGTAGAGTTCTTCCCCTTCCACCGCTTCCATTTCATCTCCGAGAATTTCGCCGAGCTGCAGCGCGCAGTCGGCGCGCTCACACGCGAACTCGTATACTTCGTCCGGCCACAGTTCCTGGATCGTCTTCTTGTTTCGCCCGGTCCCGAGAATCTCTTCCGGGGCTTTCAGTTTGCGATTCAGATGAACCTGGCTCAGGTGCTCGATCGCGTGCGTCCGCTGTCCCGGATCGAGAACGTACGAGGCGATCGCGGGATCCGACAAAGGGCCCTCGATCGGAATGCCCGCGTTCTGAAGAGCGAACATCGCCTCTTTGGCGCCCGGTATCACGATCCTGATCGAAGGATCCGCCAGAACCGGAGCGATCACGGAGAGGATCTCCTCGGGAAAGAGCGATTCCCCTCCGCTCTGCGAAAACGGAACGTACTCGGCGACGCCGGGCGCGGCGGCGATCGCCATCCCGCGGACATCGGTGCGAATGCGGTTCGTGGAATCGGGAACTACGAAGAGTGCGATCCGCCCGCTCTTCTTCCAGATCGCGGCGCACTTCCTGAGTTCCTCGAGCGAATCGATGAGCCTGTAGTCCGTCTCGATCGGCGTATCATCCGCAGGGGCGTCGAGCTGGTCGATGAGTCGGGTGAACTCGAGTTCCCGGAACAGGGCGTGCGCCTTCTCCGCGTCGGGGCTCCTGACGACGAGGTCGTCCCATGCCGGTTCGACCGGCACCTTCGTGTCGATCACGACCAGTTCCTTCGAGAGGAAAGCCTCTTTCCGGTTCTCCTCGAGTCGTTCCCTCGCCTTCCCCTTGAACGAATCCAGATTCTCGTAAATCCGCTCCACGCTCCCGTGTGTCTTCAGCATGTTGATCGCCGTTTTCGGACCGACGCCCGGAATGCCGGGCACGTTGTCCACGCTGTCTCCCATGAGCGCGAGGAGATCGATCACCTGCGAGGGCGGGACTCCGATCCGGTCGATGACCTCTTCTTCCGTGCGGGAAGCGATTTCGCCCTTTCTCCCCGGCGCGAGAGTCCAGATCCCGGGTTTTACGAGCTGCAGAAAATCCTTGTCGCCCGAATAGATGATCGATTCCATGTTGTCGGCGGCGGCGCGCTCCGCCAGCGTGCCGATCAGATCGTCGGCTTCGTAGCCTTCGAGTTGCAGCATAGGTACCCGGAGCGCTTCGAGCACTTCGTAAACACGGCCGGTCTGTTCGCGCAGGCTGTCCGGCATCTTCGGTCGGTGTGCCTTGTACTCTTCATACTTCTCGTGACGGAACGTCGGTTTCCTGCTGTCCAGCATGAACGCCATATGGGTGGGCTTCTGCTCGCGCAGCAGACGCAGGATGGCGTTCACGGTTCCGTAGACCGCGCTCGTCTCTTCGCCCTTCGAGTTCGTGAGAGGGTTCCGAATGAAGGCGAAGTAAGACCGGTAGATCAGATTCGGTCCGTCGATCAGCAGGATCCGCGCATCGCTCATTGCGCGCCGGCGGGAGAGGGCGCCCTCGCCACGAGCGTCGGACCGTAGGCTTCTTCGATTTCGACATCGAGATAGGTGCCGGGCGGGCCGGCGTAACCCGGGATCGTGACGACACCGTCGATCTCGGGCGCGTCCATCTCGGTTCTTGCATGGGTTTCGCCGTCGATGAACTCGTCGATCAGCACGGTCTGCGTCGTACCGACGAGCTTCTGCGTGCGGGCGTATGCGATCTCCTCCTGCGCGTCGAGGACCATCTGCTGGCGGTCGCGCGCCACGTCGGCGGGAACAGGATCGGGAAGGGTGGCGGCGTGCGTATCTTCCTGCGGAGAAAACGGAAAGACCCCGAGATGGTCGAAGCGCGCTTCTTTTACGAAATCGATGAGCTCCGCGACGTCGCGGTCGGTCTCGCCGGGGAAACCCACCATGACGGTCGTTCGCAGCGTGAGGCCCGGCACCCGCTCGCGAAGGCGCGCCACGGTCTCCCGTATCACGTTTCCGGACATGCCGCGCCGCATGTTCCTGAGCACGCTCGTACTCGCGTGCTGGATCGGCATGTCGAGATACGAACAGATATTGCCTTTGCCCAGGCGATCGATGAGCTCGTCGGACACGGCGCTCGGGTACGCGTACATGAGCCGCACCCAGCGCAGATCTTCGATCGTCATGATTTCGTCGAAGAGCGCGGGCAGTGAGCTGCCGTCATTCCTGTCATTTCCGTACGCGGTCGTTTCCTGGCCGATCAGGATGATCTCGGACGCGCCCCGCAGCGCGAGACCGCGCATTTCCTGCACGAGTGACGGTACGGTACGGCTCGCGAGTTTGCCGCGGAACGAGGGGATCGAGCAGAAGGCGCACGGGCGGTTGCACCCTTCGGCGATTTTCACGTAGGCGGAATGAGCGGTGCCGAGCGAAAGGCGCGCTTCCGACAGCGGGTCCTGTTCCTCCGCCAGCCATGCGAGGTCGCGATCGCAGACCGGGCTCCCCTTGAGCACGCGCTGTGCGGCCGCGCCGACCGTCTGGAGCGCGCGCACGCCGACGAGACCGTCGATCTCGGGGATCTCCTTCAGCAGTTCGTCTCCGTAGCGCTCGGCGAGGCAACCCGTCACGAGCAGTTTCCTGTGGCCCTTCTCCTGCCCCGCCTCGAGGATCGCTTCGATCGACTCCTGCTTGGCCGTGTCGATGAACGAGCACGTATTCACGACGACGAGATCGGCCTCGTCGGGGGTCGCCGCGATCGAAAGGCCGTCGCGCCGGAAGATGCCGGCCATGACCTCGCTGTCGACCTCGTTCTTGGGGCAGCCGAGCGTGTGAATGAACACTTTTTTGTTTCTGCTGGACATGCCCCGAGATTACCACGGAAGAGAGGCCCGCTCATGCGGAAAGAGCGTTTCAGAGGCGTGGAGAGTCGATCCACGGGAGGAGTTCGCCGACGGATTCGAGAATCGCGTCGGGACTCCCTCTCCGCTCGTCGCCCGGCTCGTACATCCCGGTTTTGACGAGAATCCCTTCGAAGCCGGCGGCGCGTGCCCCCTCGACGTCCGTTTCCCAGCGGTCGCCGATCAGCGCGACGCGTCCTCCCCCGCCCCCGAAGAGCTCTTGCTCGGCGGCGCGAAAGAACGCGGCGTTCGGTTTGCCCAGAACTTCCGCTTCGATCTCCCCCGCGAATTCGAGCGCGGCCACGAAAGGACCCGCGTCCAGAGTCGGAAGACCGCCCGTCAGCCAGTATCGATTTTTCTGTAACGCGATCAGAGCCGCTCCCTGCTTCAGATATCGGAAGGCGACGTTCAAACGTTCTACTGTGAAATCATCTCCGAGGTCTCCGACGAGAACGGCATCCGGCTCTGTCGCCGCCTCCGGCGGAAGATCGACCACGGCCCGCGGATCGACCAGGTAGTGACCATTCCAGTTCCGTTCTTCGAGAAGACGCCGCGCCGCCAGTACGGGGGTCATGATTTCGGGCGCTTCGACCGCGAGGCCCGCGCCCGCGAGAGAACGGGCGACATCGCGCCGGGATTTCCGCGTGGTGTTGGTAACGAGTCGAAACGGAAAGGAACGTTCGCGGAGTGCGGCAACGGTCTTTACTGCGCCGGGGAGCGCGTGTCCGTCCCGGGTCAGAACGCCGTCTATGTCGAACAGGATACCGTCGACACGGCTCACAACAGGTCGCCGAGTTTGTCGCCTCCGCTCTCCAGGTCTTCCTGTTCCCGAAGGCGGAGCCATTCTTCGTCGACAAGGACTTCGCGTGCTTTCGAACCTTCGAACGGGCCTACGATACCGGCCTGTTCGAGCAGGTCCACGAGGCGCGCCGCCCGCGAATAGCCGACACGAAGACGGCGCTGGAGCAGCGAGACCGACCCCTGCCCCGACCGGATCACGATCCGGGCGGCGTCGTCAAACAGCTCGTCTTCGAACGGCGTATTCCCGTCCGCGTTCTTCACGTTGGGCCCGGTCTCGTCTTCGAGCTCGAGGGTGCGGCGGTTCTTCGGCGTATAGCCCTGTTCCTTGAGGAACATGACGAGTTCGTTCGTCTCGTCCGTCGTCACGAACGCGCCGTGAATCCGGTGAACTTCGGGGCGTCCGGCGAACACGAACAGCATGTCGCCCTTGCCGAGCAGTTTCTCCGCGCCGTTCGCGTCGAGAATGGTACGTGAGTCGATCTTCGAAGCGACCTGAAACGCGATCCGCGACGGGAAGTTCGCTTTGATGACCCCGGTGATCACGTTCACGGAAGGACGCTGCGTCGCCAGCACGAGATGGATCCCGATCGCGCGCGCCATCTGCGCCAGGCGCGCGACCGAATCTTCGATTTCGCTCGGCGCCGTAAGGATGAGATCCGCGAACTCGTCGATCACGATCACGATATACGGAAGCGGCTCGAGCGTGAGGCCCTCGTCCATCACTTCGGCCGACTTGCGCAGCTTGTCGATGTTTCCGTTGTAGTCGCGAATGTTTCGTACGCCCAGTTTGGCAAGCAGCTTGTACCGGCGCTCCATTTCACTGACGGCCCAGCGCAGCACGGCAGACGCTTCGCGCGGATCCGTAACGACAGGATGAATCAGGTGAGGGATGCCGTTGTACATCGTCATCTCGAGCATTTTCGGATCGATCATCATTACGTGCACTTCTTCCGGCGCGGCGCCGTACAGAAGACTGCTCAATATGGCGTGGATGCAGACGCTCTTCCCGGCGCCGGTCGCGCCGGCGATCAGGAGATGCGGCATGTCTTCCAGCGAGGAGACCATCGGGCGCCCCGAGATGTCCTTCCCGAGAACGACCGCGAGTTTGCTGGTCCGCTCGGCGTAATGTTTCGACGTGAGAATTTCTTTGAGATATACGGTGCGCGTCTTCGGGTTCGGAATCTCGATCCCCACCGCGCCCTTGCCCGGAATCGGCGCGACAATTCGAATACGCTTCGCGCGCATGACGAGCGCGAGGTCGTCGGACAGGTTCGAAATCTGCTGCACTTTGACCCCGGGGCCCGGTTCGAGTTCGAAGCGCGTGATCACCGGCCCGGGATGCACCTCGATCACCTTGGCCTTGACGCCGAATTCGAGCAGGCGCTTTTCGAGACGCGCGGACTGCTCGAGCAGATACTCCTCGGAGATCGTCGGTTCGTTCACGGCCGGATCCGCCAGCAGATCGAGGGGCGGGAACAGATATTCCTTTTCGCCTTTCGGCGTGAGCGGGCGGCGGATGAGCTTCGACGTCGTCTTCAGTTCCGTGCGCGCCGGCTTCACGATCTGAGGCTGGCCCTCCTCTTCGCCCGCGATCGCATCGACGTCAAGGGCGGCCTCTATCGCCTCTTCGCCTTCATACTCCTCTTCGCCTTCATACTCCTGTTCTTCGTCGTCCCCGTCCCCGTCATCCTCTTCGTATCGGTCTTCTTCTGCTTCGTCCTCTTCCAGTTCGTCCTCTTCGCCGTCTTCGTACTCGCCCTCGTCCTCGTCGCCGTCGTCATCTTCGCCGCCCTCGTCCGACTCCTCGTACCCGTCTTCCTCCTCCTGATACTCGTACGCCTCGTCCTCTTCCTCCTCGACGCCGAAGAGTCGATCCTGCACGGCCTCGGCGACGCCGGCGAAGAACGTCGTGAGCCCCGCCCATCCCCGGCGCATGGAAGCCCACGCAAGTCCCGGCAACCGGCGCAGAACCGCGCCCCATTCGCCGGCGTTGAGACGCGGGATCGCGACGTCGTACACCCAGATGAGGACGACGAAGAAGAACGTGAACGCGATCAGCGTGCTGCCGATCGCGCCGAAATTACGATTGGCGACGGAGAAAAGCGTTTCGCCGAGAGTGCCGCCGAAGAAGAGGCGGCTTTCCGGCGTCTGCAGCAGTCCGGTCGAAAACGAGAGAAGAGAAAACGTAACGAGGCCCGCCGAAGCTACGAGCAGTACGTGAAGAAGGTCGCGCCACGACGCGCCGGCCAGACGATTCCAGCCGAGGCGTATCAATAAGAAGGGAATGACCCAGGCGCCGAGCCCGAGAAAGGACGTGAGGCCGTGAGAAACAAAGCGGTTGATGCGGCGGGCTTCGCTGCCGTCGATCGCACCCTGGCCGTTCTGGACGAGCCCGAGCGCGACGAGAAGGCTGAGCGAAATGAGCAGCACGCCCAGGATTTTCTGTTCGCGATCCACAGCCTGCGCGGCCGACTTATTCCCTTTGCGGCTCAATTCGACTGCCCTCCCGAAACCGGTTCACCATTTCCCGCGCTTCATCCGCGGGATTCGCACTTTTCCAGAGAGCGGAAATGACGGCGATGCCGTCGATGCCGAGGGCGCCGGCCTTGCGGGCACGGTCTCTG
>JABDJQ010000069.1 GCA_013002425.1 Gemmatimonadota bacterium | reverse complement strand
CTGGATTCCGTGCTTGTCCTTGTCGGTCAGCAGATCGCCGCTCGTATCGACGCTGCGGCCCTCCTGCCAGCCGCCGGGCGTATGGCAGCGAATGCAGAGATCGCCGACCGAAGGGGCGTCCTGTTCCGCGACCGCTAAACACGCCAGGAACAGAGGATCGCGCATCGCCTGGCCCATCATGCTCCCGTACCAGTTGTGCCACGGTTCCACGGCGTCGTCGTATCCGCCGTGACACGTCATGCAGTCCTCCGGATCGCTGAGAACCGCGCCTTCGAACGGCTGCGTGCCCGCCAGATCCATGTCGCGCAGCGTGGTCGGAACGATTCCTGCAGGCTGGCCGGTGATGGTGAAGTCGTTGTCGCTGTCGTCTTCGCCTGCGTTCCCCACGCTGTCGACCGCCACGACCTTGAGTCGGTTGGCCGAACCCGGACGGTTCGGTACGAACCACGAGAACGAGCCGGCGTTGTACGGCTCGCTCTGGCCGACCAGCTTGAACGAGGAGCCGCCGTCATCCGAAAAGTAAAAGTCGACGTAAAGAATGCCGCTCGCGTCGGTCGCCGTGAAACTCACGGTCGTGAAGCCGCCCGCCGCGTGGCTCCCGCCGCCGTTCGGCGAAAGTACGGTGACTGCAGGCGGAGTCGAATCGTTCCCCCCCGCCGGCGTCAGAAACGGTTCGATCTCACCGAGCGGAATGTTTGAAGTATTCGTCTTGTTTCCGTCGTGCAGACCCGGGAACGTGGGCGTGTTCGTGAAAAGCGTCGACAGTACTTCCACGTTGTTGGCGTAACCGTCGCCGTCGGAATCCTGGCCGTCGATCGCGAGGATCGCGTCCGTAGTCGAAAGTCCGCCGCCGAGTCCGACTTCGATCCCCAGACCGTACGGATTGCGCGCCCCGCCGCCGTCGAAATCGAAATGGCAGACGCCGCAGTGCTTCGTATTGCTCGGCAGATCGTCGAGCTGCGTGTTGTCGGCAGAAGAATAGATCGTGAAGAACGTGGAGCGGATCGGATTGCGCGCGTCCGCCTGGGAAACGGTCATCAACAGCCATAGAACTCCCGTGAGAGCAACAACTGCGAGAAATCCCGGGCGATTCATGACAACCTCCATTCCCGTCGCTCGGGGAGCCGGCGGGGTGGCAGAACGAGAGGCTGATCCATAAATAATGATAGCAGGGGCGCTTACAGGACCCTGATACGTGTTTCCGGAAGGAGCGTCAGGGAATCTACGTACAGAGAACAGACAGAGACGGTTCTCTGCCGTCCGGCTGGCCGAATCGCTTGCGAAAGCCCGCGCCTCGTCAAACGAGATCGGGGTTGCCGCAGACCTCTCGCACCGTGTCCTCGACGAAAGCCCGAAGCTCGTACATCTCGTCGTTGCTGAGGCCCTGGCCGATGAACGCGGCGCCGTAGATGAAGGCGATGAGCGCGAGGCTGACCGGAGCCGACCACATCATCCAGATCGGGCGATCCAGCATGAGCTGGGCGAAACCGTACATCAGCCCGATGAACCCGAGCATTCCCAGGGCGATGAACAGTCCCATGAAACCGGTCCAGACGTTCGGGCGGGGCGAGAAGCGGCCGTGCAGCACGGTACCCGCCCGGCTCTCGCGAATCTCCAGCTCGAGGTGGGGGGAGAGAAGCGAACGTCGTTCCTCGGGGAGGCGCACGAAAGCGAAATCCCCGCGCACCTGACCGTTCAGTACGGCGTGTGGATCGTCCAGCCGCTCTCCGAGCCGGAGGAGCACGAGCCGGCCGCGGTCACCGACCGGGAGCTCGAACTGCGGCCGCATGCGGGGAGTCCGTGTCATCGTGCGATCGTGAACCAGATCGGGATGAAGCGCAAACGGAAAACGGGCTGCGTCAGACTCAGACCGGTCGGTGGCTACCGGGCGCGCCCTAGTCGCTGACCATCGCCAGCACGGCGGCAGGCGTCAGCACACCCGCCTTCGCCACGAGCCCGTCGAGCGTATGTTTGGGGATCGACGCCTTGAGCGCTTCGATTCGCTCGACGACGCTCGGATCCATCGGGTGGTCTACGACAACGCCGGCGCGAGCCGACAGCGCCTCGGAAGCGGCAGCGATCTCGACCGCGCGCTCGGCGCGGCCTTCCTCGGCCTCGACCGCGGCAATCCCGAGCAGCGCGAGGCCGGTTCCGCGCGGGCTGCCGACCTTCTCGTAGGCGTACACGGCCTGACGGAACCAGTCGAGGGCAGCGCGCGAATCCGCGGCGGAAAGGGCGGTCCATCCCATCTCACAGTAGACGCGCGCGACTTCGGGATAGTCGCCGACGGCCTTGAAGAGTGCGAGCGACTCACGATAGAGTTCGAGGGCACGAACGGGATCCCCCTTCGCGAACGTCATATTCGCAAGAAAGCTCTGCGCGATCCCGCCTCCCTCGTGATCGGCGATCCGCTGCTGAATCTGCGCCGCGTCCTGCACGAGCTTCATGCCCGCGTCGAGATCCCCCGTCACGAAAAGCATCATGCCTTTGATGCTCATCGACAGGGCCCGCATGAAATCGCAGACACCGGCGCTTCGCGCGATGGACCGGTCGAGCGCGGCTCCCGTCTCCTCCATGCGCCCGAGGCTCAGGCTGCAATAGCCCACACCCATCAAACCCTCCGCGGCGGCTTCTTCGTCGCCGACGGAATCGCCATCCTCGCCACCGGCGCGCCATTCGCTCAGTGAGCGTTCCCATTCGCCGGTGGTCGTCGACACCATGCCGGCCGCGAGCTTTGCGAGCGCGCGGCCGCGGCTCGGCGGGCGATCGGCGGCAAGCTCGAGCAGCGCGTCCAGCGCAAGGCGTGCCGTCAGATGCTGCGCGCTGATGTGCCAGAACCAGTTCAGGTATCCGCACAGGAGCAGTCCCTTTTCGAGAGCCGCTTCGTCGCCGGCCTGAGCCAGCGAAGTGAGCCATTGAATCGCCGCGTGCATGTTTGCGTTGTCGCCGTGACCGCGCTGCATGGCGTTCAGTTGCTCCGTGGTGCGAATGTCCCTTGCGATCCGCTCCGCGAATTGCAGGAAGTAGTCCGCGTGCGCGTCGCGAACTTTGTCCACATCGCCGCTTGCGTGCAACTGCTCGGCCGAAAAGGCGCGGATCGTCTCCAGCAGCGCATAGCGCTCGCCCGCACCCACGACGCGCACGAGTCCCTTCTCGACCAGAGATTCGAACTCGTCGAGAGCGCGGTGGCGGTCGTTCTCGCTGTAACAAACGTGCTCGAGGGCGTCGAGCGTCCAGCCCTCGTGGAACGTCGAAAGCTTGCAGAGCAGGCGTTGCTCGGAGTCATCGAGCAGCGAATAGCTCCAGCTGATGGTCGCGCGCAGCGTGCGCTGTCGAAGCGGCAGATCACGATCGCCCGACGTCAACAGATCCAGCGCGTGATCGAGCCGTTGCAGCAGCGCCGCCGGTTCGAGGATACGAACGCGCGCGGCAGCAAGTTCCAGCGCAAGCGGCAGGCCGTCCAGGCGACGGCAGATCGTGGCGATCGCGGCGGCATTCGCCTCGGTGAGTGCGAAGCCCGGCTTCACTTTCTCGCCGCGCTGGATGAACAGCTCGATCGCGGGATAGGCCCGCAGACTGTCGAGCGATGTCACGTCGGGCGCCGGAAAGTCGAGCGGCGGCAAACTGAATTCCATTTCCGCCCCGATTTTGAGCGGCGCGCGACTCGTGGCGATGCACTGCAGCGCCGGGCAACGCCCAAGCAGTTGCGCGATGTCTTCGGCCGCGCCGAGCACCTGTTCGAGGTTGTCGAGCACCAGCAACACGCGTCGTTCCGCGATCACGGTGCACAGCGCGTCAAGCGCCGATCGGCCGTGGGCCTCCGGAATCGACAGCGCCGTCGCGACAGCAGGCAGCACTTCGGCCGGATCCGTCACCGACGCGAGTGAAATGAACGCGGCGCCCCCCGGATACTCGCCTGCCAGGCGGTGGAAGAGCGCGATCGAGAAACGCGTCTTGCCGGTTCCGCCATAACCTGACAGCGTCAGGAGTCGTTCCCCGTCGTGCAGACGCCCCGCGGCGTCATCGAGCGTTTCCTCTCGACCGAGGAGCGGCGTCGACGGTACCGGTGGCGCGACGAGGATCGTCGTCGTGTCCTCGCGGATCATGCGCACACGGCGCAACTCGACGGCAATGTCGTCCGCGGTCTGGATGCGGTCGTCGGCTTTCTTTTCGAGGCAGCGATCGAGAATGCGTTCGAGATCCGATGGAATGT
>JABDJQ010000043.1 GCA_013002425.1 Gemmatimonadota bacterium | reverse complement strand
GCCTTGTCCTTCTCGAGTACGACTACGTTTTCGCCTAGTTCAATGAAGTTACCCCAGACACGCTTTCCGTTTTTCAGGTGAATCTCGACGAGTTTGCCGACGTCCTCCCTTTGAAGATCAACGTTTTCCGCGGTACTGCGGAGCTTGGTCGTGGCACATCCATGAAACGGTGCGATCAAGATCGCCACTATCACAAACGGAGCGAGCGAGCGCCTCGCTATCGACATGCCAGGCGCTCTCAACTGCCCCCGCCGATCGCCGTACTAAACCAAATCGCATATACAAAGAGTCCCACAATCAGTGCAACCGTGATCCCCATAAACACCGTCTGGTCCTGATCGATGCCGTGAACGCTGAGCTGCTTGATCTTGTCGATGGGGATGTTCATTTGAACGCCTTCGCGGGCCAATACGATTTCGGTCTCGCCGATTTTGACGAGCCTCCCTTCGAAGTACTCCCGGTCGATCGTGTAAACGACGACGCGTCTGCCGAGGTCCTCTTTCCATGCGGGTCTGTTATCGAGATCGCGGACGAGCATGCGCGAACAGCCGGATCCGTGCGTCATGAATAGAGTCAGAACGAGGAACCATGTCAGGAAACGAGACACGAAGGGTGCCTCCCTTCTACCCCCGCTGCAGGAGCGCCACCGCGTGCACTTCGATTCCTTCGCCGCGGCCGGCGGGGCCCATGTGCTCGCTCGTTTTTCCTTTGACGGAGATCGCGTCGACATCGACGCCGAGCACTTCGGCGATGCGCGTGCGCATGGGGTCGACATAGGGGCGCAGTTTGGGCTCTTCGGCGATGACGGTCACGTCGACGTTCACGGGCTCGTATCCGCGGGCGCGGACGAGCAGCACGGCTTCGATCAGCAGGGAGTCGCTCGAAACGTCCTTGAACCGTTCGTCTGTATCGGGGAAGTGGGCGCCGATGTCGCCGAGCGCGGCGGCGCCGAGCAGCGCGTCGATAATCGCGTGCAGTACGGCGTCGGCGTCGGAATGCCCGTCGAGCCCCTTCGTGTGCGGAATGGTGATGCCGCCGAGCACGAGCTTGCGGCCCTCTTTGAATCGATGCGAGTCGTAACCGAACCCGACGCGAAACTCGCTTCTCATCGTCACCTCCCGATTCTCGAAATGTCCGGCGCGCCTATCGTCGCTCTTTCAGAATCCACTCCGCAAGTTCAAAATCTTCGGGCGTCGTGATCTTGATGTTCCAGCGGTCGGCTTCGACCACGCTGACGACGTATCCGAGTCTTTCGACGAGCGACGCTTCATCCGTCCCGACATAGGTTTCGGACTCGGCGCGCATGTACGCTTCGTGAAAGAGGCCGGTCTGAAAAGCCTGCGGGGTCTGGGCGAGTCGCACGCGCTCGCGATCGAGGGTCTCGACGATGCCGCCCCCCTCGCCGAGCGACTTGACGGTTTCGACCGGTTGCGAACACACGATCGCGGCGCCGTCACGTTCGGCCGCGGCCACGACTTCGACGATCTCGCGCGCGGTCACGAACGGGCGCACGCCGTCGTGCACGAGCACCACACGCTCGTCGTCGCTGCCGGGGCTCCCGGTGCCGGGCACCGTGGGAATCACGCCGGGCACTCCTTCGCCCTCCCCGTCCACCGCGTCGAGCCCGTTCTTCACGGAGTGAAAGCGCTCTTCGCCCCCGGTCACGCACACGAGCCCGGGAATCTCGCGCACCCACGCTTCGACACGCGCGCGCTCGTCATCGGACACGGCAACGATAATGCGTTCGAACACTTCCGCGTCGCGAAGCGCCGTCAGCGTGCGCAGCAGAATCGGCACGCCCCCGATCTCGCGGAACTGCTTCGGCTCACCGCCACCCATGCGAACGCCGCTGCCGGCTGCGGGGACGATGGCGACGGGGCGACTCATGTTCGCAATCTAAAAGAGGGAGATCGAGACGTACCGCTTCGGGTTCCTGCGGAAGTCGTCGATCAGGGTGTTGGTGTTGTTGATCGTGGCCATGAGCTCGTTATAGAGCTCGTCGTCCTTCGTGATCTTGCCGAGCGTGCCCTTGCCGGCCTGCACGTCGGCCAGAATGAGCTGCAGATCGGTCGTCGTCCCCTCGAGCTTCGTGATGAGCCCGTCGAGACGTTTCGTGGTCGCGGCCAGCGTCGTGATCGTCTCGTCAATCTCGCCTTCGCGCTTCGTGACGACGCGCTCGAGGCTCTCGGAAGTATTCCGCGCGCTCTTGAGACTCGCCTGCAGATCGCCGCGGCTCTGCCCCAGGATCTCGTCGACCTCGGTGCTGATCTCGTTCAAATTCGCTACGGCCCCTTCGAGCGGCTTCGAGATCTGCTCGTTCTCGATCAGAACCTTGAGCTGGTCGACGATCTGCTGTACGGACTCGAGCAGCGGCGCCGTCTGCGCCATCATCTGGTTCAGGCCGGCCGCGTACACGCCGGGGTGAATCTTGCTTTCGTCGAGCTTGCCGACTTTGCCCGGCTGAATGCCGACGCCCATTTCGCCCATGAGCCCGAAGCTCTCGATCGCGAACGAAGCGTCTTCGTGCAGCAGGACGCCGCGCTCGACTTCGACCTTCACGAGCACGGCGCCGTCGAGCAGTTCCATGTCGGTCACCTTGCCCTTTTTCACCCCCGAAACGCGGACGATATCGCCGACGATCAGGCCACCCACTTCGTCGAATTTCACGTCGAGCTTCAGGTTCGACGAGCCGCCCATCGACTGCGACATGAAGATGATGCCGCCGATCAGTACGACGAACGACAGGAGTACGGTGATCCCGACCCGTAATTCGATATTTCCCTGGGACATCGTGCCTCCCGTTTACGCGGCCGTGACAGGCCCTTCCGCGGTTCCATGAATAAACTGTTTTACGTACGGATTGTCCGTCGTCTGCACTTCCTGCACGGACCCTTCGTAGATGATCTTGCCTTTGTGCAGCATCGCGATTCGATCCGCGATCTTATACGCGCTCACCATGTCGTGCGTGACCGTGATCGAAGTCGCGTGAAAGCGCTTCTGCAGCGAACGGATCAGATTGTTGATGACGTCCGCCGTGATCGGATCGAGACCCGTGGTCGGCTCGTCGTACAGAATGATCTCGGGGTCCATCGCGATCGTGCGCGCGAGCGCGACGCGTTTCCGCATGCCGCCCGAGAGCTCCGAAGGGCGCTTGTGAACCGCGTCGGCGAGGCCGACGAGTTCGAGCTGCACGAGCGCCGTCTTGTGCAGTTCGTCGCGCGAGAGGTTGAAGTGTTCCTTCAGCCCGATCGCCACGTTCTCACCGACCGTCATCGAGTCGAACAGCGCCGAATTTTGAAACAGCATACCAAACTTCTTCCGGACCTCGTAGAGCGAAGAGCGGTTCATGTGCGCGATATCGACACCGTTCACGTGCACCGTGCCCGCGTCGGGCTCGTGCAGGCCGATCAGATGGCGGAGCAGCACGCTCTTTCCGCACCCCGACGGGCCGATGATGACGAGCGACTCTCCTTTATAGATGTCGAGATCGACGCCGAGCAGCACGCGCTGCGTGCCGAACGATTTTTCGACGTCGCGTACGGAGAGGGCGATTTCACGTTCGCTCATGGCAGTTCCACCCCGCTCGCGCGCAGGAAGCCCTCGATCGGGTCGATCGGGATCGCGAGCCCGATTCCGGCGCTGACCGCAAGTTCCTGCGGAAGCTGCTGAATGGCGCCGAGCACGTCTTCGTCGTTCAGCACCATGCCGGCGGTTCGAATGTGCGACTTCATCATGCCGACCACCGCGCCCGTACCGGGATCGAACACCGGACTTCCGCTCGTGCCGATCGCGACCGTGCAGTCGATCTGGAGCATGCGGAGCCGCGGACCTTGCGGCATGACACGCCACCAGCGGAGCGCCGATACGTAGCCGGTCGTGAGCGAAGGAGAGAGTTCCGCTTCCACCGTATAGCCGAGCGGATAGCCTGCGAACGCGAGAAAGTTTCCCATGCGCAGGCGCATCGAACTGCCGAGCGAAACGGGCTTCATGCCCGTGTAGTCGATCTTGAGCAGCGCCGTGTCGATCGCGGGGTTCCGCGCGACGATTTCCGCGGGCAGATTGCGCTCGCGCCCGTTGACCGGGAACGCCACGGTCACGCTCTTCCGATTCGCGATCACGTGATCGCACGTCAGTATGTGGCCGAGCGTGTCGATCGCGAACCCGGTGCCGTAGCTCGCGAAATCGCGGTCGGCCTCCTGGTACCAGATCAGCACGACCGATTCCGCGATCTCTT
>JABDJQ010000022.1 GCA_013002425.1 Gemmatimonadota bacterium | reverse complement strand
CGCCGTCACGAACGCATACCCCGCCCAGCGAACGCGCCCGCCCTTCGTGACGGCACGATCGAGCAGCCAGAGAGACAGCAGCGCCAGAACCGGCAGAAGCGTGTACATGCGCGCGGTCTGCGAGTTGTAGATCTGGAGCGGATGAAGCGCACACACCGCCGCGGCGAAGAGACCCGCGCGAGGGCCGTGTATCGCCGCGCCCGCGAAATAGAGCAGCGCGACGAGCATCACCCCGAAGAGTACGGAGAGCGCGCGGACGGCCCGCTCGCCGTCGCCGAAGACCGCGATCCAGTAGTGAAGCAGCAGGTAGTAAACGGGCGGATTCGCGTCGTTGCGCAGGCCTTCGATCACCCCCGGCACGTCGCGGTCGGCGATCAGCACGGAATTCGCCTCGTCGATCCAGAGTCCGTGCCGGTCGATGGCATGCAGTCGCAGAAAAGCGGCCGCGGCAAGCAGAAGAAACAGAAGCACGAGTGAGAGGGGGCGCGCCATCAGGCTGGAATCATAGCACGCGCGCGCGTGTGTGCCCCCTGCGGATCGCGATACGCGATCCTATGCTACGATCGCGTGCATGAACCAGGATATGCTGCTTACGAAAGCCGAGGCCGCCCCTTCCGCGGTCAGACCCGGCACTTCGCGACACGCGAGCCGCCTCCCCGAAGACCTTCTCGTCCAGGGGGTCAGGCGTCTCGGGATCCTGAGTATCGTCTTCGCGCTCGTCTTCTTCACGGCCAACTTCGTGTTCATGGGCGTCGACTGGCTTCTCGGCGGCTCGTTCGATTTCTTCGACAGCTTCGCCGACTGGGGACCGGCCACGATCTCGATCACGCTCTCACTCGTGATGTTCGGTCTGACGAGGAGCAGTCTGGCGCCGACCACCATTCTCGGCATCGGTCTCTTCTATCAGGTGGTCTTCTGTTTCGGGGTCGCGATGGCCGAGTACTGGGGAACGAGTCTCGCGACCGATCAGATCCACTACCTCGGACTCTCCTGGGTCGCCGTCTGCATGATCTTCTTCGCCGTCGTCATTCCGGCGACGCCGCGAAACGCACTTCTCACGGCGCTCGCTTCCGGAGCAACGGTTCCGGCCGTGCTCGTGCTCTCCTCGCTCTTCAGCGGGGCCACGATCGCCCTGTCCGTCATGCAGATCATCGTTCGGGGCGCGATGCTCTACGGCCTCATCGCCGGTCTTGCCTACATGGGCGCCCGTTCCGTCTACATGCTCGGCACCGAACTCGGGAAGGCGCGCGAAATCGGCAGCTATCGGCTCGTCGAACTGCTCGGGAAAGGGGGCATGGGCGAAGTGTGGAAGGCGAATCACAAGATGCTCGCGCGTCCCGCGGCCATCAAACTCATTCGTCCCGAAGTCATGGGCGAACGCGGACCGGCCGGTGCGGACACGCTGCTCAAGCGATTCGAGCGGGAGGCGCAGGCGACTTCGCTCATGCGATCGCCGCACACGATCGAAGTGTACGACTTCGGAATCGCGAGCGACGCGACCTTCTACTATGTAATGGAGTTCCTCGACGGCTTCGACTTGGAGAGCCTCGTGAAACAGTTCGGACCGCTCCCCGCCGAGCGCGTCGTGTTCATCATGCGCCAGGTGTGTCATTCGCTCGGGGAGGCGCACGAAGCCGGTCTCATTCATCGCGACATCAAACCGGCGAACATTTACGTGTCCCGCTACGGTCGTGAGGTCGATTTCGTGAAGGTGCTCGACTTCGGTCTCGTCAAGACGCGGGTCGTGGAGTCGAACGACCCGCAACTGACCGCCGCGAACGTATTCGAGGGGACGCCGGCCTATACGTCACCGGAGCAGGTTCTCGGCAACCGGCCGATCGATGCGCGCACCGACATTTACGCGGCGGGTTGCGTCGCGTACTGGCTGCTCACCGGCCGCCTCGTGTTCGAGGGAACCACGGCGATGGAGACCATGTCGCTGCACGCGCAGGCTGCGCCGGCGCGACCCGAAGAACGTTTCGAAGGGGAAGTTCCCGAACCGCTCGGCGATCTCATCATGCGATGTCTCGAGAAAGATCCCGATCGAAGGCCGGCGACGGCGGACGAATTCGCACAGGCACTGGACGCGTGTCCGACCGAGAGTGCGTGGACGCCGGAACGCGCGAGACGGTGGTGGGACACGCATCGCCCGCGGTAAGGCGCGCGGCGGAACGGCCCCCGAGCGTCTGTCTGTGGTATGATTTCCGCGTGTCGCAACGGCACGGAATCCGCTAACCCCAGTCGAACAGGAGCTCTCCCATGAATTCCGGCCGCCTGCCCGGTCTGATGCCATGATTGGCGAAAGACTATCCGAACGCTACGAACTGATGTCCGAACTCGGACGCGGCGGCATGGGCGTCGTGTACC
>JABDJQ010000829.1 GCA_013002425.1 Gemmatimonadota bacterium | reverse complement strand
GGAATCCGAACACCGCCCAGATGCCGGGAAGGGCGGCGGTTCCGAACCAGAAGAAGAAACGTCCCTGGGCGCGCGACAGGAGCAGCGGTTCGGACGTGGTCTCCCCGAGTGCGAGACCGAGCGCCGCCCCCTCCCAGCCGAGGTACTTGACCGCGTTCAGCAGAAGTTGCGCGTGTGCGCCCTGCGCAAAATAACGGTTCGACGCCCAGTCGGAATCCCCGAATACGATCATGCGCCCGCGTATTCCGGATTTCGAGGCCACGGATGCGGACATCGCGAGCGCGAGCGGCCCTTTCCCGTCGGCGCCCTCGGAGAACACGGCCTTGCCGCTCTCCGTGAGCAGCGCGAGATCGTTTTCCGCCCAGGCGTCCTCGCCGGTCGTGATCAGCGAGCGGACTTCATCCGCACCCCGTCCACGTTCGAACAGCGAGAGCGGGCGGGTCCGCGGAAACAGGGATGCGCCCGCAAGACCGCGCGTCGCATCATGCAGATCGTATCGCGCGACAACGGGCGTCTGTATGTCGCCGCCGTAGAGCGCCGCCTCCGGATCGACGACGACGCCGGCGCCGGCTTCGATCCCGAAGCGTTGCGGGAATGCCGCTGTTTCCGCGTCGGTCTCGGGGTCGAGCAGCAGGAGCAGACGCCCGCCGGCACGCACGAAGTTCTCGAGCGAATCCTGCGCGGGAGCGGGAATGGCGATCCGTGGCCCCGCGATCACGAGCACGTCCGTGTCGGCCGGAATCTGCCGGACTCCGGCCAGCAGGAACGGTTCCACCCGAAATCCCGAGGCCCGCAGCGCTTTCGCGGCCTCACCGAGGCCCGCGTCCGACTCGTCCGACGCCCCCCGTCCTCCATAGCTTTCGTCGATTCTGATCGTGCGCGATCGATCGTCGAACAGCAGCAGGAGCGCCGTCGTGATCGCGTTCTCGCTCCGGTTGGGGATCGCGCGTCGGCGCGTGCCGGATTCGAGAACCGTGGTCCCGTACACGGTCACGCCATAGCGTGCCGCCTCGCCCGGAAAGCGATCCGGATCGACGATGCGATACCGAAACGCCGGCGACGCATCGGCGTATTTCCGGAGCAGTCTCTCGATTCGACTCGTACGCGGATCGTCCGGACGGTAGAACGCGATTCCCTCCACCGGCTCGGGCAGCGACTGCACGACACGCTCGGAACCCGCCGAGAGCGTGTGGGACGATTCGCGCGTCAGATCGATCGCGCCTCCGCGGCGATCGAGAATCGCGACCAGTGCGATCCCCGCGACGGTCAGGAGCAGCGCGCGCGCAAACGGGGTCATCGATCGACCCTCCATCGGGCGGAATGCACGACGCAATCCGCCCAGGCAATAGCGACGAACCCGATCGCGAAGAAGAACGTGAGGTCGCCCCAGGCGAGGCGACCTTGCGCGAGGCCCGTGAATCTGTCGAGGAACGAGATGCTCTGCAGCAAGGGACCCCATGTGGGCCCCGCGATCGCGGAGGACCAGCCGATCGTCCATACCAGAAGCAGGGCGCCGAATGTCGCCACCGCCGCGACCAGCGGACTCGAAGTGAGACACGAGATCAGGATCCCGATTCCGACGTACGCCGCTCCGACGGCCAGCAGGCCGAGGTATCCGCACACGACGACACCGGGATCGACGGCCGCCACCGTCCCGAGCGCGAGCAGGAGCGCGATGGTCGGAGCCGTAATGGCGGCCAGGAATATCCAGGCCGCCAGAAACTTCCCGTGGAGAACCGAACGCGCCGAAACCGGAAACGAGAAAAGGAGTTCGACGCTTCGGCTTCTCTTCTCTTCCGCCATCGCGCGCATCGTGAGAAACGGAATGACGAGCAGTCCGAGGAAGCTCAGGTTCTCGAAGAACGGACGCAGGATCCCGAGCGAGATCCTGAGGTCGGCCGGAGGGCCGAGCGATGAAAACGAGCGAAAGGAAATCAGGTGATACGCGGATAGATGAGTCGTAAAGAAATAACCGGCGAGCAGGAGATAGATCGCGCCGACTACGTACGCCGTCGGCGACCGGAAGTACTCGTAGAGTTCTCTGCCGAGAACGGTCCGCACGGCCGCTCCTATCTCGCTCAGTGAGCGGTATCCCCCGCGTGGGAATCGTCTTCGTCGCGACCTCTGCCTCGGCCCGCTGTCAGTGCGAGGTAAACCGATTCGAGGCTCGGGGCTTCGCGCGCGAGGCGGATCAGCTCCCCTCCCCGATTCACGACGAAACGCGCGATCTCCGCGCCCGGGTCAGTCCCGTCCATCGTTTCAACCGTAAAAAATACCTGCTCTCCCTCGCGATCGACCTGAACGGAACGTACGCCGGGAATCGATTCGACAGGCGCCAGATCAGCGGGCGTCAGCCCGCGCGTCACGACCGATAGCGATCGCGCGCCTCCGGCTTTTCCGGCAAGATTGTCGACCGTGTCGTCAGCGAGGAGGCGCCCCTCGTGCAGAATCAGAATGCGGTCGGCAAGACGGGCGGCTTCATCGAGAAGGTGCGTGGAAAGCAGTACCGTGTGCTCCCCGCGAAGCGAACGGATGATCTCCCGGAACTCGACGGCCTGCTCGGGATCGAGTCCCCCGGTCGGCTCGTCGAGAACGAGCACGGGAGGATCGCCGAGCAACGCCTGCGAGAGGCCGACGCGTTGTCTGAACCCGCGCGACAGGTTCGCGATCCGGCGGTCGAGGACCGTGCTGGCCCCGCATCGCTCGGCGACCGAGCCGATCGCGCCATCACGCTCCGCAGGGGCGATGCCCTTCATCGCCGACACGAAACGCAGGTAATCGCGCGCGCGCATTTCATCGTACAGGGGGACTCGCTCCGGCATGTATCCGAGAAGCGCGGTATCGTGCGCGCGGTTCGTGCGTACAGGGGCTCCGTCGATCGTGATCTCACCGCTCGAAGGAGGAAGAAAGCCGATCAGCATACGGAGAGTCGTCGATTTGCCTGCGCCGTTCGGGCCGAGAAAGACCGCGATCTCGCCGGGGGGAATCGTGAACGTAAGATCGCGCACCGCGGGAATCGCGCCGAAGCTCCGATTCACCTGGCGGACTTCGATCACCGCGCCTGCCCGGTCGCGAGCTGCTCGAGATTCTGCTCGGCGAGGGGCGCTTCATCCGATCGGGGATACTTCTCGCGAAGCCTGGACCAGACTTTGCGCGCCTCCGCCGTCTGCCCGAGATTCCTGTGCGCTTCCCCCTTCTTGAGAAGGGCCGCAGGAACGCGCGGGGACTGCGGGAACTCCTCTTCCACGCGGCGGAAATAGGCAAGCGCTTCGGCGGGGCGTTTCTCCGCGACGTGGCACTCGCCGATCCAGTACAGGGCGTCGTCCGACTGCGCGCCGTTCGGGTAGGCGTCGAGATACGCCTGAAAACCGATCAGGGCCGTCGCGTAGTTCCCGCGGATCAAGTCGAGATAGGCCGCATTGTAGAGAGGCTGCGGATCGATGGCGGGGGTCGCGACGCCCTCGCCCGACTGATCGCCGGTCTCGCCGTCGCCTGCCGGCGCCGTTGCGACCCCGGATCGTGTCTGCGCGAGCCGGATCCGGTCGATGCTCGACTGAATCGACTCCATCTGGACGCGGAGGTCTTCGTAGAGCTGGCGAACCGCAACCTGGCTGCCCGAAATCTCGTCACTGGAGAGCGAGCCTTCGGCCCGAATCGCACGCAGGATTCCGGTCTGCTCTTCGGCGACCGCTTCGAGCTTCGCAAGCCGCGTATCGAGCGCGGCCTGCTCGGCCTGAATCTCGCTCAGGGTGAGCGCGTTTTCGTCGACCGTGATCGGGCCGCGCGCCCATTTCTGCACCCAGCAGCCGGATAGCAGCGGCAGAAGGAGCAGCAGACAGGCGATAACGGGAAGGCGCTGGATCACTTCGTCACGCGGAATTCGGCCCGACGATTCTGCGCCCAGGCGCTTTCGTTGCTCTGCGCCACGAGCGGCCGCTCCTTGCCGTAGGAAATCGTGCGGACACGGTCACCGCTCACGCCGTACTGCACGAGGAAGCTACGGGCCGAGTCGGCGCGTTTCTCGCCGAGCGCGAGATTGTACTCGACCGTGCCACGCTCGTCACAATGGCCTTCGACCACTACGCTCCACATCGGGTTGGCCATCAGCACCTTCGCATGTTCGGTCAATGTCGCACGGCTGCCGGGCGTCAGGCGGTACTGGTCAAAATCGTACTGAATCCGCGTGAACACGTAGTCGGCATATTCACCCGCGGGCGTGATCTTCGGGGCGTCGCCCGTATCGGTCGGGATTCCACCGGTTCGCGAATCCGTATCGGTTTCGCTCGTCGTGTCCCCGCCGGTCAGATCGCCGTCGAGCAACTCCTTGTTCGCGTCGCCGCACCCCGAACCCCAGAAAAAGACAATGGAGAGAAACAGAACCGCTGCCAAGCTTCTTCGCTTCATCACAGCCCTTCCTTTAGCTTCGTTCATTGTGACTTCATCCGAGGCGACCAGCACGGCGACGCGGCGCCGAAGTTCCCCGGAGTCAATGTTCTTACGTTCGTTCCATCGGCATCCATGACGTGCAGTCGCCGGGTGCCGGTTCGCGTGGACGAGAAGACGAGATAACGCCCGTCAGGCGACCACGCGGGGTCTTCGTTGTTCCCGCTTTGAACCGTAAGAAGATACGATTCCTGATCGGTCAGGTCAAGAACCCGGATCTGGAAGCCGCCTTCTTCCCGCGTCACGAAGGCGATCATTTCGCCGTCAGGCGACCAGACGGGCGAAGCGTTGTAAGCCTTGTCGAACGTCAGGCGCTGCACGTCCGATCCGTCCACGTTCATGCGATAGATCTGGGGAGATCCCGACCGATCGGACGTGAAGGCGATCTGCCGGCCCGAAGGCGCCCAGGTGGGATCGGTATCGATCGCGGGGCTGTGCGTGATCCTCTTGAGGCGGCTCCCGTCACGGTTCATGACGTAGATGTCCGAGTTGCTCCCCTTCGAGATCACGAACGCGACTTTTCGGCCGTCGGGGGACCAGGCCGGCGCCGTATTGAGCCCCGGGTAGTTGCTCACGACGCCCCCCTCGCCCGAGCGGATGTCGCGCCAGTAAAGATCGGGGTTGTCGGCTCGGTAGGACGTGAAAAGCACTTTCGCGCCGTCCGGCGCCCAGGCGGGCGTCAGATTCAGATGACCGTCGCTCAGGATCGCGCGGATGTTCTCTCCGTCCCAGTCGACCGTGTAGAGACCTTTCGCGCCTCCCGATTCGTCGCGCACGAAGAGTATCTTCGTGCGGGCGAGCCCGGGCGAACCCGACAGGATGTACACGATGTCGTCGCTGAACCGGTGCGCGGCGTCGCGGAAATCGCCGCCCGTGATGTCGTAGTCGTACGACGCGATTTCGACCTGTTGGGCGGGGTCCATGATCGAACCGTGAAGCGCGCTGCCGTCGTCATCGATGACGGCCGAAATCGCCGCGCGGGCGCGCGTCGAGTCGAGCGTGCGCGCGTCCACGAATTCGAAGAATCCCGTGAAGCCCAGATCGGCCTGCACCGTCTTCCGCATCTCCGTTCGCACTTCGTCAGGTCCCTGAAACGAACGCATCAGAATCGGGATCTTCTGCCGGCCGCCTTTGACCGACTCGATCGTGACCTGCGCCGCCGCCATGCCCGGCAGCAGGAACAACAATATGAGAAAGAAACGAATCATGCTAACCCTCGTACCTGAAAATGTAGTTGACCTGTAAACGATCATCCTCGTAACCCTTGGGCAGAGGGGGAAGCGGATTCGCGTCCTGAACGGCCCGCATCGCGGAAATATCGAAAAAGGAAATGCCCGATGACCGCGTGATCTCGGCGCCCGCGATTCTTCCGTCATGCATCACGTCGAACCGAATGATAACGTGTGGTCGTTCGCCTCCGACGATCCCGCGGGGCGGCGACCATCGGCCGCCCACTTTGGACTCGATGATCGCGAGATAATAGGAGAAAGCGAAGTTCTCGATTTCCACGGAAACGGGGCCGGATGCCGTGACCGCAGGCTGGACAGGAGTCTCTTTGACCGGCTCCTTCCTGACCTCGGGCTTCACGGGCTTCGGCTTGACCGGTTCCGGTTTCTTCTCGGGCTTCTTCTCTTCCTCCGGAGGGTCTTTCTTCTCCTCCTGCGGACGGATCGTTTCGGGGATCCGCTCGACGGGCTTCGTCTCTTCCGGTACCGGTGTTTCGTCGGGCTCGGCCTCGACTTCGGGCTCGACGATCTCCGGCTCCTCCGCGGGCGTTTCCTGCACGACGGGATCGGGCGTCTGTTTCGGCGCCTCCCATTCCACGAGATTTACCTGCTGCACCATGGGAGTGCGCGGAATCGAGATGGGCTTCGATTGAAAGGAGAAAGCGTAGATTCCCGTCGCGATCAGATGGACGACGACCGAGACGGCGACATACGGACCGATGCGGTCATGGACCTGCAACGCCGAACTCCTCGGATTGCGCGACGAGACCGACCTGTTCCACACCCGCCTCCTTGATGATGCCGATCACGCGAACCACCGTTCCGTAGTTCGCGTCCGTGTCGCCGCGGATGAAGATCTCTTTCTCCCCGCCCGTGACGAGCCGTGCTTCTATCAAACCGCCGAGCTGGTCGAGTTCCACTTTTCGCTCGTTCAGGAAGACTTCGCCCTTCGCCCCGACCGTGACGATCCACGAGTCGGACATGTCGATTCCCTCCACTTTCGCCTGCGGAAGATCGATCTCGAGCCCCTCCTGCATCAGCGGCGCGGTCAGCATGAACACGATCAGAAGCACGAGCGTGACATCGACGAGGGACGTGACGTTGACCTGGTCGAGAGGTCGGTACTCAGGCCTTCTCATCACTCGCCCTCCGGGTGAGGCGGTCGGTAAGGGAAGATCGGAAACGTTCGAGGTCGGTCTGAATCGTGCGGATGATCCCCAGGAAATGATTGTATGCCATGACCGCGGGGATGGCGGCCGCCAGGCCGGCGAGGGTCGTAATCAGCGCTTCGGCGATCCCGGGCCCGACGACCGCGAGATTCGCGGAACCCTTCGAGCCCATCGACAGAAACGCGCCCATCACACCCCAGACCGTGCCGAAGAGGCCGAAGAACGGGGAGACGTTCGCGGTTGTGGCGAGAATCGGAAGCCAGCTTTCGAGACTTTCCATCTCGAGCAGAGCCTGTCGATCGACCGCTCGTTCGATCCTGTCCGCGTGACCGTGGCTGAGCCTGCCCTCCTTCTCCACGACCTCCCAGTCGGCGATCGTCGGCTTCGAACCGATGCCGTAGCCGCGCGCGAGGCCGGCGAACAGCAGGTTCTGAAGCGGCGTGTTCGCGTGGCGCGGCTCCGAGCAGTCGTGCAGCGACTGAATGAGGCGGTCGTCGGAATGATAGGTGGCCCAGAATGCCGCCGAAGCCTTGCGAAGGCGCGCATAGCGCATGGCCTTCATGATGATGACCGCCCAGCAGAGGACGGACAGAAAGAGAAGAATCAGGAGAATGAATTTGGCGACGGGCCCCGACCCCGTAATCAGCGAGGCGACGCTCCGCTCCGTGGCGCCCGACAGAAAGTAGTCCGATACCGGCATGCAGTTTCCGATTCATGAGGGGGAGGGATCGGTTCTTGTAAATCACGGCGCAGTATAGGGAAGCGTCAGAGAGGTGTCAAACGATTGCAGGCACGAAAAAAGGCGCCCCTCCGAGTTGGAGAAGCGCCTTCCGATCGCTGCGTTTCGTCCTAGTTGACGAAGTCGCGATAGCTCTTGTTCGCGGAGAACTGCACGTTCTTCGTGCCGGTCTTCCACGTGTAGCGCTTCGTACGGCGATTGTACGTGCGCGTCTTCTCGGCCGTGCACTTGAAGCTGCCGAAACCCGCGAGACGGGCGCCTTCGCGCGACTTCGAACCGCGCATGATTCCCGTGAGGGTGCTGTTGACGGCGTTCGCCGCATCGGTCTTGTTCAGCTTGGTCTGACGGGAGACCCAGTTGATAAGCTGCGTCTTGTTCATAGTGGCTGATTCCTTTCGTTAACAGTTGCGCCGGCGCGGGGGACGAGTTCAGCGGGCCGGTGATGAGGGACCGGAACCCGTTCGTCCGCCACGACCTGGCAGTTTCAGCCGACATCTGACGTATCGGCAGTCCCTGCGACCGGATTTAGCGCTTTTCAGCCAGAATTCGATCGAAATGAGAGGAAAGCAGCGCGGTTTGTTCAGGGAAGGAGAGCGCGGCGATCGCAGCCGTGTCCGGGACGTACGGAATGCCGCCCGCGCGATGCGCATCCGCGAGAGAAACGAGCGCGCTCTCGATCGCGGCCGGGTCCCCGACGGATGCGTGGGCGCCGACGCGAAGGCGGTCGACGAGCGTTCTCGCCTCCCCCGCCGGCCCGATCGTGAGCACCGGCCTCCCGGCGGCCAGATACTCGTAAAGCTTGCCCGAAACGATCTGCTCCGCTCCCGGCCCTTCGGCGATGACCTGCAGCAGGAGATCGGCGCTCTCCATCCACCGCACGGACGCTCGATGCGCGTGAAAGCCCGTGAAGTCGACATGGTCGCCCAGGCCGAGCTCGTGAACGGCCTCCCGCGTGCGCGCGCTCTGCGCGCCCACGACGACGATCCGCGATTTCCCCGGCTCGATTCGCCCCGAACGGATTGCTTCCGCGTAAGGGCGCAGAAGAAGTCGCGGATCGGTTCGTTTATGAAAGGTTCCGACAAAAACCATCGTGAAACGACTGTCGCGCTTTACCGCTCCATCGTTCGTGCCGAAATCATCGGGGTCGAAACCGTTGTGTACGGTGAGGAACTTCGCGCGATCGTGACCCAGCGCGTCCGCAAGCAGATCGCGGATGGTGTCGTTCACGGCGGTCACCGCATCGGCGCGCTCGAGAACGTCCCTTTCGAGGGCTGTTTGACGCGCCTTGTGAAACGGGGTCGGCGGAACGAGATCCGGGTTCGCCGTCCAGGCGTCACGGAAGTCCGCCACCCAGGATGCGCCGGTCCGCTTCTGGATGTCCCGCCCGATCAGGTGCGATGTCTGCGGCACGTTGATCGTGTAAACGAGATCGATCGCGTTTTCACGCACGACGCGCGTGCCCAGTTTCGCCGCCGGGCCGCGCCAGCCTACCTTGTTATCGGGCACGAAAAGCCACGTATTGACGGACTTGGCGAACCGCGTGAGGGCTCCGAACAGAGGGTCGCTCGCGGTGGCGTCTTCTACCGAAGCGAGCTCGCCCCCCTTGATCCTGCGATACAGCCGGAACGGATCGAGCGATTCGGAGCGATGCACCTTGACACCGGACGGAATCTGATCGAGAAGCGTGTGATCGATGCAATAGTACTGCGGAGGCTCGAGCGTGAGAACGTGCGTGTCCCAGCCGAGATCGGGAAGATGGCGGGCGAGTTTCAGCGCGCGAAACACGCCGACGCCGCCGAGGGGGGGGAAATAATACGAAACGATCAGGATCCGTTTCGACACACTTCTCCCCCCCGCCGGGTTAGACGAGATCTTTCTCTGTGAAGAAGAAACCGATTTCGCGAACGGCGGTTTCCGCCGCGTCGGAAGAGTGCACCGCGTTGTGCTGAATGTCCTCTCCGAGATCCGCGCGAATCGAACCGGCCTTCGCTTCGGCCGGGTTCGTGGCGCCGATGAATTCGCGAAGAGACGCGATCGCGTCTTCCTTCTCGAGCACCATCGGAACGACCATGCCCGAAGTAATGTATTCCACGAGTTCGCCGAAGAACGGGCGTTCGCGATGGACTCCGTAGAACGACTGCGCCTCTTTCTTCGAAAGACGAAGCGAGCGGAGCGCGAGGAGTTTGAAACCCGCGCCCTCGAGTCGTTTGATAATCTCTCCGGTGTTGCCTTTCTTCGTGGCGTCAGGCTTCACCATGAGAAGCGTTCTCTGCGACATTGCTGCCTATCCTCCTAAAGCTTCCTGCATCAAAGGTCCGATTTCGGACGGAATCTTCGCGACCGGAACGCCCGCTTCTTCGAGCGCGGCCATCTTGTCTTCCGCCGTTCCCTTTCCGCCGGCGATGATCGCGCCGGCGTGCCCCATCCGTTTTCCGGGAGGGGCGGTCTGTCCGGCAATGAACGACACCACCGGTTTCTTGAAGTTCTTCTGAATCCAGTCGGCCGCCTCTTCTTCGTCCGTGCCGCCGATCTCTCCGATCAACACGACCGCGTCCGTTTCGTCGTCCGCCTGGAAGAGTTCGAGAAGATCGAGGTAATTCGATCCGACGATAGGATCCCCCCCGATTCCGATACACGTGGACTGGCCGATCCCGCGCGCCGTCAACGTGTGAACCACCTCGTAAGTAAGGGTTCCGCTTCGCGAAATCACACCCACGCGTCCCGGGGCATGAATCTGTCCAGGCAGAATGCCGACTTTCGATTTGCCGGGCGAGATGAGCCCCGGGC
>JABDJQ010000443.1 GCA_013002425.1 Gemmatimonadota bacterium | reverse complement strand
AAGGGTGCCATGCGATCGCGTCGTGCCTGGGGCACAACCTGAGCTTTCGGGGCGTCTTCGGTCCACCGCGCAGGCTGGTGACCGACGCCGTGCGCCGACTGTGCCGGGCCGTCGAGACGAACAATCCCGAAACGCCGGTCAGGTTCGTGCTCATGAGCACCACAGGGGTCCGCAACGGCGATCTCGACGAACCGATCTCGTTCGCGCAGCGCGTCGTGATTCGTCTGCTTCGCCTTCTTGTCCCGCCGCACGCCGACAATGAAGATGCGGCAGACTACCTGCGTACCCGGGTGGGGCCGGACGCCGCCGCGATCGAGTGGGTCGCGGTTCGACCGGATACGCTGATTGACGAAGAAGACGTGAGCGAGTACGAAGCTCATCCGTCGCCGATCCGAAGCGCCATTTTCGACGCGGGCAAGACGAGTCGGGTCAACGTTGCCCACTTCATGGCGGCTCTGATCACGGGCGACGACGTTTGGAAACGGTGGAAGGGACGAATGCCCGTGATTTATGACACGGGCGCCGATGCGGAAGGCTGAAAACACCGTGGGCAACAGTATCAAATCCTCTCTCATGCACGCCATCATCTCCGGCTACGAGCTCCCGCTGCTCGGAACGCACGGGCTGTCGCATTGGGCCCGCGTTCTGGACAACGGACTGCGCCTTGCGGACAGTACGGGTGCGAATCCGGCCGTGGTCGCGCACTTTGCTGTCTTTCATGACGCGCGCCGCGTGGACGAAGGAACGGACCCGGGGCACGGGAGACGGGGCGCCGAGCTTGCCCGCATGCTTCGCGGCGAGCACCTGAACTTGACCGACGAGGAGTTTCGGCTGCTGGAAATCGCGTGTATTCATCACACGGACGGTACCGTGGACGGTGACGTGACGGTGCGGACGTGCTGGGACGCCGACCGTCTGGATCTCTGGCGTGTTTGTATCGAGCCGAAGAATGAATTCCTGTGTACGGATGCGGCGAAAGACGCGAAAATACAGGAGTGGGCGCGCGGCAGAAGCGTCAAAGAGTATGCTCCCGACTACGTGCGGGAAAACTGGCTTCGGGGTACACGGTTCTGATCGAGGAGCGCCATGTTCTCACTCGAGGGAAGAGTAGCGCTGGTTACGGGCGGCACCCGCAGCGTGGGCAGGGGGATCGCTTCCGGGCTGAGCGAGGCGGGCGCGGTCGTCTATATCACGGGCCGAACCATTACCGACAGGATTGCCGGGCAGATCAGTAAGCCGGGGGGGCGCGCGATTGCAGTTCCGTGCGACCACGAGAATGACGACGAAGTGAAGGCGGTATTCGAACGCATCAAGCGGGACGAAGGCCGCCTGGATGTCCTCGTCAACAACGCGTGGGGAGGATACCGGCGTCTCCGGAACCGCAAAGCGTACCCGGGCTACAAGTGGAAGGACCCGTTCTGGAAACAACCCGTTGCTGTCTGGGACGAGATGCACTCCGTCGGCGTGCGTTCGAACTACATCGCAAGCGCATTCGCGGCGCCGATGATGATCGAACAGGGAAGTGGTCTGATTGTCTGTATCTCGTTCTACGCGGGCCGGAAGTACCTCGGTAACGTCTCCTACGGCGTGGCGAAAGCAGCCACCGACCGGCTGGCCCGGGACATGGCGGTGGAGCTCGAGCCTCATGGCGTCGCTTCCGTATCTCTCTATCCCGGCCATGTGATCGACAGGAAGCCGTCGCCCAAACCGAAGCGAGAGTCGGCTCGGTTCGTCGGACGGGCCGTCGCCGCCCTGGCATCAGATCCCGAGATCATGAACAGGTCAGGAGAGATCCAGGTCGTTGCCGAGCTTGCGCGCGAGTACGGTTTCACCGATATCGACGGCACCCAGCCCGAACCATTGGATGTACTGTAGACGGACAAAGTTCCGCAGGGGGGGAGATGATGCGCCGTTTCATTCTTGCGATCGTGCTGGCGGGAACGCTCGGGCATGTTCCCGTCGAAGCGCAGGGGGTGCCGACCGGCTTCCTGGACCGGTCGATCGACTTCGAGGGAGCGGAGTACCTTTACCAGGTCTACGTGCCGCGAGAATACGACGGCTCCCGATCCTGGCCCGTG
>JABDJQ010000807.1 GCA_013002425.1 Gemmatimonadota bacterium | reverse complement strand
GCAACCAGACGATTACGGAAGCGGAACTCGCCATGCTCGAAGACATCACGGAAGATTACAACGATGTCATTCTGCGTGAAGCGAACAGTCGCGGCTGGGGTCATGTCGACGCGTATACGGAGTTGCTCGCGCTGCCGGGGGATCCGACGGATCTCGCTTCGTTTGCGCAGCTGAACCGGATTTTCGCGTGGGACGGCTCGCAGCAGAATCCCTACTCGGCGTTCAGTCTCGACGGGGTTCATCCGAGCGAAAAGGGACACGCGCGAACAGCGAACCTCTTTATCCGCGAGCTGAACGCGACGTTCGGTCTCGGCATTCCCGCTGTCGACGAAGAAGCGATCTTCAACGTGACGGGATTCGAACTCTCTCCCGGCTTCGTACCGCCGCGCGGCGGAAAGAACGCGATGCCGTTCCTTGACGAGAACGCCAGGCGGAATCTCGACGCGTTTTCGTCCCTGTCGCAGCGCAGGCAGAGGCTGCCGTTTCTCTCGTCGAACTGAGGGAAGGCACGGCCGCCTGCTCGGGGATCGTTTCTCTGCGGAACGCGTAAAGGGGAGCCGCTGCCGGCTCCCCTTCGCTTTGAGACCCCTCTCGTTTTGCTGACCCGATCCTTCTCCTTTCTATTCGGGAGACGACTGCGCGATCGCGTTGTCAGGCGATTCGAGCATTTCTTTCTCGAGGCCGTACGCCGCGGCGATCTGCGCGAGATCGATCTCCGTTTCGGGGTGGTTTTCGTCGAGCAGGCGTTCGACGCGCGACAGGCTGATGCCCGCCTTTTCGTGTGACTGGTTCAGAAGGAGAACGCTTTCGAACTGCTCGGCCGCGAGCGTGAACTGTCCGGTTCGCTCCAGGGCGACTCCCAGATTGTTACGAAAGGTAACGATTGCGGGGCTGAGCCAGGCCGCGCGCGCGAGCGGAGGCACGGCGGCTTCGAAATCTTCCCGCTCGATGAAGAGGAGGCCGAGGTTGTTGAGCGCCCAGGCGTCGTCCCGATTGCGCGCGATCGCCATCTCGTAGGCGGCGGCCGCTTCGTCCGCGAGACCCATCGAATGAGCCGCACGCCCGAAGAGCCGGTAGCCGGTGGAACTTTCGGGGAGCAGTTCGATCGCGCGCCGGGAGGGAACCAGCGCTTCTTTCGCGCGCCCCTCGTCGAGGAGCACGCGCGCCAGATTCGTGTAGCTCTTGAAGTGCGTCGAGTCGAGCGCGATCGATTCGCCGAGCGCGTCGCGGGCCTCTTCGTAGCGACCGTTTTTCCAGAGCGAAAGACCGTGCATGTAGTGACCCCACGCATTCCCGGGATGCGATTCGACATAGCGAGCGAAGAGTGCTTCGGCCTGCGTGTAGTCGTGCTCCAGGAATGCGGCTTCCGCCTGCGTGTAGGTGACGGGCGCGGCGTCGTTCGAGCCCGAAGCGACCGCGGCTTTCGCGAACGGCCCCGTCTCGTTCCCGGCGGGAACGGCCGCGATCAGCCCGGTTTCGCCTGTGCTGACCTCGTCGACACGCTCCGCGACGGGTTTCTGCGCGTCGAGCGCGCGCCTCTCGGCCGGCGTCCGGACAGGCGCTTCGTTCGACGCCGGCACGATGGTCGATGCGGTACGGGAAGCCTCCCTGTTCCTTGCCTCACGCGCGTCGTTCTGGGAAACCCAGAGAGCGCCGACGAGCACGAGCGCTCCGACCGCGCCGGCCGAAATCAGCCCCGCTCTCAGAAATCCGATTCCCCCCATTCGATCGTCCTGCCACGGTGTGCGTTCCATTTTTCTCTCCTTTTGCTGCCCCGGTTAATCCGGGAGTGACCGTGTCTGGAGAGAAGGAATTGCAAGCGGAGGGCCGGGACGAAGCCGCGTGTCCACGTGTTCTTAATCTGTTGATTCGAAATCAGTTAGAGAGATTTCAAGGGCGATGGCCCGGATACGGGAGGGAGGGCTTTGTGTCCACGGGGACACAATTCACGTGTCCGGGCGGACACGGACGAGCCGTCATCTCTCCGGTTTCTGAATCCCGAGCCGGCGCATGATCTTGAGGAGGCTCGCGTGATCGGCGAGTCCGAGCGCTTCGGCCGTCTGCGTCACGTGCCAGTCGTTCCGCTCGAGAGCCCGCGACACGATGCGGCGCTCGGCCTCGCGCTTCTGATCCTGGAACGAGGTCGCCTGCGAAGGGCCGCCGGTCCCGGTTCCCGCGCCGCCGACACGGGCGAGAAGCTCGGGGCCGAGCGTGCTCCCTTCGGCGAAGATCAGCATGCGCTCCACCGCGTTCCGAAGCTCGCGCACGTTGTTGTTCCGCCACTTCATTCCCGTAAGCGCTTTCGCGAGCGACTCGTCGACCGGAATCGGCTTTCGCCCGAGCTTCGCCGAGAGAGTGCGCACGAAGTGATCGACGAGCAGCGCGATGTCCGACGGGCGGTCGCGAAGAGGAGGGACGCGTACTTCGTGCACGTTGATCCTGTAGTAGAGATCGCGGCGAAAACGTCCGGCTTCCACTTCGGCCGCGAGATCGCGGTTCGTGGCCGCGACAACGCGCGCGTCTACGGTGATCGAACGCTCGCCGCCGACGCGCATGATCGTTTCCTCCTCGAGAACGCGCAGAAGCCTGGCCTGCATCGAGAGAGGAAGCTCGCCGATCTCGTCGAGGAACAGCGTGCCGCCGCCCGCGGTTTCGAACGCGCCGCGCCGCGCACGGTCCGCGCTCGTGAACGCGCCCTTCTCGTGCCCGAGGAGTTCGCTTTCGACCAGCGTTTCGGGGAGCGCCGCGGCATTGATCGCAAAGAACGGGCCGCGGCTTCGCCCGCTCAACCGGTGCAGTTCGCGCGCCACGAGTTCCTTGCCGGTCCCCGACTCGCCCGTGATCAGAACGGGGCTCGGCACGGGGGCGAGTTTCGCGATCGTCGCGCGCATCGATCGGACGGCGCCGCTTTCGCCCACGATTACCGTTTCGTCGTCGATCGCACGTTCGAGGCGCACGATGCGCTCCTGCATCGTAGCGCTCTCCATCGCGTTGCGGAGCACCTGCACAACGCGTTCCATAGGTTCGCTCTTGTCGAGAAAGCTGAAAGCCCCGAGCTTGACCGCACGTACGCAGCGCGCGTAGTCCCCCGTCCCCGTGTAGACGACGACCGGAGTCGTGAGTCCCTGGTCGCGGATCGTGTGCAGGAACTCGAATCCGTCGACTCCCGGCATCTCGAGATCGAGAAGAACGCAGTCGAACAGCTCGGTCTCCAGCACGCGGAGCGCGTCGCCCCCGTTTTTCGCGATCGCCGCGTCGAACGGCCCCATGCGACCGAGATCGTAAGCGTACTGCTCGGCGAGCGACGAAAGATCTTCCACGATCAGTACGCGCTTCATGCCTGCTCCTCTCCGTCTTCGTTCACGGGAAACAGCACGCGGAATTCCGTTCCCGCGCCTTCCTTCGAATCGAACTCGATCCGGCCGCCGTGATCCGTCACGAGTCGGCGCACGATCGTCAGGCCGAGGCCCGATCCCGATTCTTTCGTCGTAAAGAAGTCTTCGAACACGCGCGCCGCGGTTTCCTCGCTCATGCCGGGGCCCTCGTCCCGCACGCGAAAGAGAACGCATGCGTCGCCGCCCGCCGCCGCGCGCTTCGTCTCGATCGTAAGCGTTCCGCCCGTCTCGTGCATGCTTTCCCACGCGTTCCGGATCAGGTTCTCGACGATCCGGCGGAGATCCGTCTCGTTCGCGCGAATCGGCGGGATCGAGTCGTCGAGAGCGGAGCGCACCGTGACGGACGGGACGGAAGCTCCCCCCGCGCCGTCTGCGTTGCCGGGCACGCCGGCGATCGCCGCGCGGATCGTGTCGTTCAGCGAACACGGCTGCCACGTCCGCTCCGGGCGAAGTCGCTCGTAACTCGTCGCGAGTTCTTCGAGATACGCGAGGCTCTGTTCCGCGCTCCCGCGGCGCTCCGTCCAGATCGCGCCGAGCGCGGCCGGATCGTCCGGCGCCATAC
>JABDJQ010000802.1 GCA_013002425.1 Gemmatimonadota bacterium | reverse complement strand
TAGAGCGCGAGCGACACCGTCCAGAACGCGGCGAAGCCGAGGACGAGGGGGCCCGCGAACCAGGCGGCGCCCCACCCCGCCGCGAACAGGACGAGTTCCGCGCCGCGGGCCGCGTTCTCCGGGACGGCGCCCGTTACGAGCGGGCGCGAGGGAGCGCTTACCGCGTCGACGGCCCGGTCCCGGCGATCGTTCTCGATGTAGAATGCCGCCACGATCGAAATCGCGGCGAGTATCGCGGGGAGAATCACCGCAGCCTTCGCCTCCCCCCCGGCGTGGAACCACGCAAACAGAAGCGCTACGGTCAGGATCACGAGGTTCGGAAAGCGGACGAGCGTGAACCAGGGGCGCATCAACGCACCGGTTTTCGAAGCGGCCTGACGAGGTCGTCGAGAAGAGCGTTCAGTGCGCCCAGTCGTTCGCGATCGTTCTTTCCCGTTTCGATCGCGCGTACGATCGCACTCCCTACCACGACCGCGTCGCAATGCGGGGCCAGAGCCTTCACGTGTTTCCCTTTCGACACGCCGAAACCGACCGCGAGCGGCTTCGATACGAGTCGGCGCACTTCTTTCAGGCGCGCGAGCAGTCCCGGGGGGAGCTCGGTGCGCGCCCCCGTGACACCCGTGAGGCTCACGTAATAAAGGAAAGCGCTCGAGGCGCGCGCGATGCGTTCGATCCGGTCGTTCTCGCTCGTCGGCGCGGCCAGGAAGACGGAGCCGATCCCGCCCGCGCCGAGCGCCTTGCGAAACGCGGCCGATTCCTCGACCGGGAGATCCGTCGGCAGCACCGCGTCGACACCGGCGCTCGCGCACCGTTTCACGAACCGTTCGAGGCCGTAGACGTGCATCGGGTTGAAGTAGGACATCACGAGAACCGGGTACGACACTTTCGGGCGCATCTTTTCGATCAGGTCCAGAGTATCGCGCAGTGTGGTTCCGCGCGCGAGCGCGCGCTCCGACGACCGCTGAATCACGGGACCGTCGGCAAGAGGGTCCGAGAAGGGGACGCCGATTTCGAGACCGACGACCTCGGGGCGATCGATCGCGCGCATGGCCTTTTCCGTAAACGCGAGAGAGGGATCACCGGCCGTGACGAATGGAAGGAGTCCCGCCTTGCCATCCTTGCGCAGCGCAAGCATGCGGGACCGGAATTCGGACATGCGTTTCACCGCTTCGCCTGCGCCAGACGTTCGTGCGCCTGATACGCGTCACGCGCCTTGTCGCCGATCCCCTTCTTGTCGTAGGCGATGCCGAGGAACCAGTAGGGGCGATCGTCTTCGGGGTCGATCGAGATCGACTTCTCGAGCGCTTCGATCGCCTCGTCGATGTTCTCGCGTTTGTTCTCCGCGACGCCCACGTAGTAGTACGCCTTCGCGTTCTCCGGGTCGAGCGCCAGGATCTTGTTCATCTCCTTGCGGGCCAGATCGTAGAGGCCGCGGCGGATATACGACTGCCCGAGCAGGTAGTGGGCCTTGATATTGTCGGGTTCGGCGCGAAGCGCCACTTCGAACTCGTGAATGGCTTCGTCGTACTGTCCCTGGTCGTGGGCGATCATGCCGAGGTTGAAATGCGCTTCCACGTTGTGCGGGTCGAGCTTCAGCGCTTCGCGAAACTCGATCTTCGCCTCACGGAGCATTCTCTTTTCCCCGTACACGGCCCCGAGGTTCAGATGCCATTCCGCGCGGTCCGGCTCGCAGCGGATGGCGCGACGGAAGTGCATCAGCGCTTCGTCGGGATCGCCGAGACCTTCGAGCAACAGGCCGAGATTCGAGTGCGCGCGGGCAAACGCCGGGTCGAGGCCGATCGCCTTGCGATACGCCTCCACGGCGCCGCGCGTCTTTCCCTGGGCCGTGCGCATGATGCCGAGCGTGTAGTAGACACGGGGCGAATCGGGATGCTTCTGGATGACGGGCAGGAGCGTGCGCTCCGCCTTGTCGTAGTTGCGGGAGGCTACGTAGGCTTTCACGAGTCCGAGCACGACTTCGAGATCCTCGGGGTCGGCGCGATACGCCGCGGCCATCCGCTCGAGCGATTCGTCCGTCTGACCGGTCTTTCGAAGCAGTTTGCTCAGGCGAATCAGTACGGAGATATCCGCGGGATTGCGCGCGTGAAGCTGTTCGAGATAGTGAACGGCGCGCTCGTACGAACGCTCCCGTTCGTACCGACCCGCGATTTCGCGAAGCGTCGACGCGTTCCCCGGCTCCTGCTCGTGCCGGCGAAGCAGTTCCGTGAACTCGTCGTCGCGCTTCCTCTTGAGGAACCGACCGAGCATATTTCCCCCCCTGTATCAGGTCCGCACCTGAAGGACTCGCACTACGGTCGCGTAGTGTAGTGAACCGGAGAGAGGATGTCTAGATGAACTATTCGAGAAGAAACGGATAAGGGGATAGGGCGCCGTAGCTGCCGTAACGGCCGTATCCACCGTTCAGCCTGCGATACGAGAAGTGGATCAGCGTATTGTCGCTCGGCGTGTAGGTCAGCGAAAGGCCGGGAACGATCCGACTCTCGTCTTCGCTCCGGCGGTAAGGCGAGGCGATTTCGTAGCCGAGATAGACCGTGGCGTTCAGACGTTCGTGCAGTTGATAGCTGAGCCGGTTTTCGTAGAAGCCGGAACCTCCCGAAGGGGTGGCGCCGCCGCCCGACTGATACCCGAACGTCATCGTATGCGACATCTTCAGTTTCGCGGGATCGAGAATGCCGACCAGACCGTGGGAAGGTTCTTCCATGCCGTAGCCGAATCCGGGAGAGACGGCGTCATCGGCAAGTGCGAACGGAGGCAGTTCGCCCGCGACAGCGGGCGCTGCGAACGAGGCGACAGAGAGCAGGAGCGCGAAGACCGGAATTCGAGACAAGCGAGCCTCCGAACAGGGGGAAACGTCTGTTCGAATCTACTTCCAGTCGCCGCCGCTGTCAACGACGGCTGCTTCCGCGCCGTCTTTCAGCTGCAGGTTGATCGAGATCTCGAGACGCAGCACGCCCTGTTCCGTTTCCACTTTGACCGGAACGTGCACCACGCCGTCGGTCGCGGACGCCGACGCGGTCGCCGCGGCAATCGGCGGCGATTGATCCACGTGGCCCACTTCGGGCGACCCGGCGGCCACGGTTTCCTGCGGTTCCGGCTCGGAGTACGAGGCGGGTTCCTCGGTCGCCGCGGGGCTCTCCGTGACGGTCGAAGTCTGCGCCTTCTGCGTGGCGCCCGGCGGAATGTAGCTCTCGCGCCAGTCGAGATTCTGGCCGTTCTGCGTGCCCCGTGACGGGGAGGACTGCTCCGAGGCGGCCGAGGCGGCTTCCTGCTGATGCTCGGACGCGGGCTGAACGATCTCGTCCGGATCGCTCAGCTTGACGGGAGCGTCGCCCTTGATGCTTTCATCCACATCATAAGAACTGTCGCTATGGGAACTCCCGGCGCTCTCCGCATCGTTCGCGTCGCCATGCGTCACGTCGCCGGAAAGCGTGATTCCGCCTTCGCCCTCGGGCGGGGCCGCGAGCGCGGGTTCCGCCTGCTGTTCCTGCGATGCCTCCGTCTTGCTCTTCGAGGAAGACTCGTCGCCGCCCAGATTCTCTTCGAGCGTCTTGAACAGCGCGTCGACCGCGGCGCGGAACGTTTCCCACACGCCTTTGTCTTCGATCGCCACACCCTCGAACCACGGCCAGCCGCGCGGATTGATATCCGCGTTCAGCTGCTCGATCGACATCGGGTTCGGCACGTCGCGCTTGTTGTACTGAATGATGATCGGAATCTTCTCGGTCGAGAGGCCGTATTCCGCGAGGTTCTCCTCGAGGTTCTGCATGCTTTCGATATTCGCGTCGCGCAGCACGGGGTCCGAGTCGGCCACGAAGATGATCGCGTCGGTTCCCTTGAGAACGAGCTTTCGTGTCGCGTTGTAGTGGACCTGACCGGGGACGGTGTAGAGCAGATAGCGCGTCCGGAATCCTTTGATCTCGCCGCCCGATACCGGAAGGAAGTCGAAGAACAGCGTCCGGTCGGAACGCGTCTTCATCGAAACCATCTTGCCTCGGCGCTGTTCGGGAACCTGTCCGTAAATTCGTTCCAGGTTCGTCGTCTTCCCGGAAAGCCCCGGACCGTAATAAACGATCTTGGCGTTGATCTCGCGTCCACTGTAATTGAATACGACCATCGAATTCGTACCTCTCCCAAACGGGTCGGATGCCATGAAAAGAACATTTTTCGATTCCATCCAAGGATCGGCAGGGGGCGGACGGGTGCTTAGGACTTTCGCAGGATTTCTCGGGCAGCTAAAATTTTACAGGACAAGGGGATACGGAAACGGGTCATCCGGCCCGGAGGGGGAGCCCGCCGTCTGAGGGTGCCTGAGAGCTCTCCCACGCCTCTTTGCGGGCCCATTCGACCAGTTCCGGGTCGAACTCCTGGAGCGCGAGACGCAGGGGGCCGTGGCCGCTCTGGTCGAGTCCGAGGAGGTCGCCGGGCCCGCGGATCGCGAGATCGGCCTCGGCGATCGCGAAACCGTCGTTTTCTCGCTCCAGAACGCCCAGGCGTTCCCTCGCCGTCCCTCCCACGCTCCCGTGGGTCGACAGATAGCAGTAGCTCGCCAGCCTGCTCCGCCCTACGCGGCCGCGGATCTGATGCAGCTGGGAAAGGCCGAAACGGTCGGCGTCTTCGATGATCATCACGGTCGCGCGCGGAAGATCGACGCCGACCTCGACGACGGTCGTGCAGATCAGCGCGTGGAGTTCCCCCGCCCGAAAGCGGCGCAGTGTTTCCTCGCGCTCGCGCGACGAGAGCCTGCCGTGCAGAAGTCCGAGCGAGAACTCGCGCAGGAACGTCTTCGCGAGTTTTTTCTCCGCTTCGACCGCGGCTTTCCAGTCGGCCTTCTCCGATTCTTCGACGAGCGGAAACAGAATGAACGCCTGCTCCCCTTCGCGCAGACGGTCGCGCATATGATGATACGCTTTCTTGCGCGCTTCGCCCGCCACGTGTTTCGTGGCGACGGGAATGCGGCCGGGCGGCATCGTGCGAATCACGGAAAGATCGAGGTCGCCGTGAAGCGTGAGCGCGAGCGTACGCGGAATCGGTGTCGCGGAAAGCAGCAGGAAGTGCGCGTTCTTTCCTTTCGCCGTGAGCGCGGCGCGCTGGCGCACGCCGAAGCGATGCTGTTCGTCGATCACACAAAGCGCGAGCGAGTCGAATTTCACCGCGCTCTGAATGAGCGCATGCGTTCCGACCACGATCGAGATCGAGCCGTCGGCAAGTCCGTCGAGCGCCTCGCGTTTCTCCGGCGCGGGAAGATCGCTTACCAGAAGGCGGACGGAGAGCCCGAGCGGCGCGAACAGTTCCGCGAGCGAGCGAGCGTGCTGCCTGGCGAGGATCTCGGTCGGCACGAGCAGCGCCGCCTGCCCCCCCTGCTCCGCGACCTGCGCGATCGCCGCGGCCGCCACGACCGTCTTCCCCGACCCCACGTCGCCCAGCACGAGACGCTCCATCGGACACCCGGAGCGCAGATCCTTCTGGATCTGTTCCAGGACGGCCGCCTGGTCGCGCGTCAGCGTAAACGGAAGCGAGGCGATCAGCTGCTCGACGACGGCCGTCTTCTCGAACACGCGCTTCTTCGATCGCGACGCCAGGCGCGCGCGATGCGTCTCGGCGAAGCGGCATTGCGTCCGAAAGAGCTCTTCGAAAAGAAAACGCCGGCGCGCGCGTATGATTTCGTCTTCGGATTCGGGACGGTGCACGAAGTGATACGCATCGGCGCGCCCGGGAAGGTCGAGCGCGTTACGAATGCGATCGGAGAGCGGCTCTGTTTCCGGAATCGCGTGGAGCGCGACCGCCATGGCTTTGCGGATCGTCTTCTGCGGGAGGCCCCCGAGGCTCCGGTAGCGGGGAAGAATGCGTTCGAAGTCGGACTCGCCCTCTTCGGGGACGAGCGTTTCGAACGCGGGGTGAAGCATCCGGAGCGGCTTCCCGGTCGGTTTCCCCTTGATCACGAGCTTCATGCCGGGCTTCAGGCTCTTCGCTAGATAGGCCGCGCGAAACCAGCTCATGCGGATCCTGCCCGTGCCGTCGTCGAGAACGCCTTCGACGATCGAGCGCCCCCAGCCGCGGCGGATCAGGCGGATCGAAACGAGTTCACCCGCGAACACCGCAGGCTCTTCCGCCACGGCATCGGCCACGCGAATTCTACGACCCGGCGACAGATAGTCCGCGGGGAAGTAGTGCAGGAAGTCGCCCACGTTCGCGATCCCGAGCGCCGCGAGATCCGCGGCGCGGGCGGGCCCGATTCCGGGGAGCGCGTCGACCGGGTCGCCGGCCGCCGGTTCTATTGGCCTGTGAGAGCGCGCCATCGAAGGACATACACCTCGCCGGTATCGTTCTTTTCGTCGTGCGGGCCGTCGCCGAGCATGCTGGCGGCGAAGAGCACGTCCTGATTCGCGATGCGACCCATGATGAAGGCCGTTGCTATCTTGTCCTGCGCGGAGGGCCCGAGCAGGAACAGGTCCCCGGCCCCCGTCGCCAGGTCGACCCGCGGTTCGAGATCGGTCTGCCGGGCGCCGAGGACCACGTACAGCATGCCGGCGTCTTCCCGCTGCGCGCCCGGACCGTCGTTCAGCAGGGAAGCCGCGAGAAGATCGCTGAACCCGTCGTCGTTCCAGTCGAGAAGGTTCAGGATCGCGCCGAACTGATCGCCTTCGCGCGCGCCATAAATCGTGAGGTCCGGCGCGTATGTCAGATCGAAAATCCTGTCGCTCTTGACGGACGGGCTCCCGAGCAGCACGTAAGCCTCGCCGCACTTGTCGCGACGGTTGTCGGGACCGTCGGCGAGGTTCGCTCCGAGCGCGATATCGTCGACGCCGTCGCCGTCGAAATCGTCGCACGCGATCGCGATGCCCGCGCCGTCGTACGAGTCCGCGCCGTAGATCGTGAACACGCCGCCTTCGGTCAGCACCGTCTCCCCCGTGAATCGCTTCCCGGTGCCGAACAGTACGTAAGCCTCGCCGGCGTTCGTCCGACCGTTCGCCGGACCGTCCGCGAAACCGCATCCGAGAACGATATCGATCCGGCCGTCGCCGTCCCAGTCTCCTGTCGCCATCGCGCCCCCGACGCCGTCCGACTCGTCCGACCCGTGCAGCACGGGGAGTTCGCGATCGCCGAGATCGATCACCTTCTCGAATTCGTCGCGCGGGCGCCCGTAGAGAACGTGGACGGCTCCGGCGTCCGCGTCTTCGTCGTACCGGCCGTCCGATCCGATCGCGGCCATCAGCAGATCCTCCCGGCCGTCGCCGTCGAGATCCCGCACGTGGATGCGGCGTCCGAACCGATCGCCCTCGTCGAGCCCCAGAATATGAATGTCCGGTTTCTCGCGCAGGTCCACGACCTCGTGCCGCTCGCCGGCCGACCCGCCGAGCACGAGAAACGCTTCGCCGCACCGGGCGCGGAGCGAGTCGCTCGGCCCGTTGGCGTAGCGCGCGCCGATCAGGAGGTCGGGAATGCCGTCGCCGTTGAAGTCGCCCGAGTCGAGCGACGATCCGATGCGGTCGCCCGCGCGCCCGCCGTAGATGACCGACGGATCGAGCGTCCCGCGTTCCCAGTCTTCGAGCGCGCGCCCGAAGAAAATGTACACTTCGCCGGCGCGTGAACGCTCGTTGCGCGGGCCGTCCGCGAGCCACGCGCCGAGCACGATCTCTTCGAAGCCGTCGCCGTTCAGATCCGCGAAAACGGCCTGCACGCCGAGTTCGTCCCACGGATCCGCGCCGAGGAAACGGACGTCGTGATGCCGCCGGACGTTCATCGAAGGACGCTCCTCCGGTTCCCCGGCAAGGGAGTCTCCCTGCGCCGGGGTTGCGCACGGAACGAGCATGCCCGCCAGAAGAACGGCGGGCAGAAGACGGAGATGGCGATCATTCGGAGTCATTGATGCGCTCCCACCAGGAGGGGTCGGTTTCGAAAACGCCGATTCGTTCGCACGATCCGGTCAGCAGGAAGCCGTCGGGCTCCTCTCGTAAAGATAACGTTCCGCCCGCCAGACGCACGTCGACGGCCGCGTCGACGATGCCGGCGCGACGCGCGGCCGCGAACGACGCCGATGCGCCCGTCCCCGACGAGGCGGTCTCTCCCACGCCGCGTTCGTACACGAAGACCTGCAGAGTCGCGCGATCGATCACGCGGGCGAATTCGACGTTCACGCGATTCCGGAAAAAAGGATCGCTCTCGAGTTCCGCGCCGATCACGCGCCAGTTGTCGTCGGTCCATCCTTCGAAAAGAACGAAATGCGGATTTCCGACAGAAACGGCCGTACCGCGCACCGCGCCGCCGCTCCAGGCGCGCTCGAAAGGCTCCCCTTCCGCGGGCTTGCCGTCAAGTCCGATTACCCGCGGGTCGAACGAGGGTGCGGGAAAACGTGATTCGATACGACAGCCCGGCGGCGCGCGCTCGATCACCCGGTGATCGGAGGTTCCGGCCTGCGTGCGGATCGAGCAGCGGTCCGCATCTCCGCTCCGCAACAGGAACCCGGCCGCGCATCGCAGGCCGTTTCCACTGATCTCGGCGCGGCTCCCGTCGGCGTTCCAGATCGAAACGAACGCGTCGCTGCGGTTGTCCGGCGACGGTTCGACCGCGAGCAAACCGTCCCCTCCCGCGCCGCGATGGCGGTCGCAGAGAGATGCCGCGAACCGCGCGGGGTCCCCTTCGTGCTCGTCCCGCCTGTCGGCGATCAGGAAATCGTTCGCCAGCGCATGCCACTTCTCGCATTTCATTGGTGCGATCGTACGAGAATCGGAGCGAATCGACAACCGCCCCTCGGTTGACACGTGTCATTTCCGTGGGTATGTTCCGGAAGATGTTAGCCATCCTCACTCTTCTATTCGGCATTCTCGCAGCCGCGCCTTCCGCCTGGGCGATCGCGGAAGAGAACGAACTCGCGCTCCATCCGTTCCTGTCGTATACCGCGATGGGTCAGGGAATGGGGAACGCCGTTGCATCAATTCCCGGCACGCCGTCCAACGTCTGGATCAATCCCGCGGGGCTCGCCTGGCAGAAGGGCTATCTTCTTTATGCGGCGCCGAACGACGAAGTGAACGATTTCCAGGACGCGCGACGCGATCGCGTCTTCATGGCGAGCGCGAAACTTTCGAAGAACAACACCGTGGGCGCCGCGGTCATTCTGCGTGATGGAGGAGATCGTCAGTTTCAGTTCGTCGACGGAGACGAACTCACGCTGATCCGCACCGATATCCTCGAAAGGGTGCTGCTGCTTTCGTATGCGAGACAGATCGGTTCGAACTGGTCGGCCGGCGTTACCGGCATCAGCTATCAGCACGGCGCCGATCACGATTCGCTCGACGGCGAAGCGACCTTTGCCGCGACGTTCGGCGTGCTGTACAAGCAGGGTCATACGCTCGGCGATCTTCCCGTTACATCGCGGGCGGGCGTCTCGGTCGCGAATCTGGGACCGACATTCATGATCGGCAATCGCGAATCGGACCTCCCCCTCTACGCGCGCTTCGGCTACTCGTCACGCTACGAAAAGGACCGCAACAACACGGTCACTGTGGCGGCCGACGTCTACAATCTGCTGCGCGATCGCACCGTGGATCTCGGCGGCGACGAAAACACGACAACGATCGACAGGCTCGGATGGTCCGTGGGCACGGAGATTCGCGTGAGCGGCGTGGTGGCAGTCAGGCTGGGATATCAGTCGGACGACGACATTCTGCTCGGCGGGCGAGAAGGCGGCACGTTCGGGTTCGGAATCGGTCACGAACTCTTCCGGGGCATCGGCGGCATGTTCGAATACGGACGATCTCCCGCTCCTACCGCAAACGACTCGGCGGACCACTTCGGGGTCCGCCTCTATTACGTGCCCGGACTCGGGCTCTCTCAGTAGCCGCACGATCCGGTCAACCCGTCGCAATCGGTCTCGAAACGAAATCAGTATCTAGCGGAGAACGCACAGTCTGTTCGCGAAGTCGAACACGCTGAGCTGGAATTTGCCGTAGATCCCGGTGTCCCTGCGGATCTTCGCGGGCGAGACCACGTTCATCGAACCGTAGAACGCGCCCTTCTTCTCTTCGGCGATCATGCCGTCGAACAGAAGTCTGACGCCCGGTTCCGTCGTGTTCTCGATCAGCACGCGCACGTTGCCGCTGGTCACGTAGTAGCGGACCGCCTCTTTCGGCGGAACGGGCGCTTCGGCTTCCGGTTCGGCCGCGGGAGCCTGCTTACTGCCCTTCGCCGCTTTCGCGGCCGCCGCCGCTTCTGCTGCGAGCGTCGTCGAGTCGATCACGACGCGCTCGATCGAGCCCACGAAACCGATCATGTTGCCGATCAGGTTCTCGGGCATCTCCTCTTCCCATGCGGCGAGTTCGTACGTCTGGAAGAACGACGTGTCGTACAGCTTGCGATCCATCAGGATCGGAAGCTCCGAAGCGGCAATGACGAACGAGCCGTCACGGCGCGTACCGTCGACCTCGTAACCGCGCAGGCGGAAATGCGGGTACGGATTCGTCCACTTCTTCACGAGAAGCGCGTCCGGCTTCTTGCCGAAGCTGGCGACGGAATCCTGATACCCGGTGGCGGCCACGATCTGAATCGCGTTCCCCGCCTTCAGCAGCAGGTGGTCCTGGCCCTCGGCGAGGATGTCGTAGTCGGCAATCCGAAACGTGTTGGTCGCGCTTTCCGCGGTGCCGTTCACCGCGGCGGCCACCGTGGCGTCGACAAACGTCTCTTCTTTTTCCAACAGGCCGCACGACGAGAACAGAAACAGGAGCCCGGAGGCCAGAAGCCCGAAGGCTGGAAGTACAATCCGCATAACACCTTGTCCAGTTACTGGAATGAGGGGACGAGCCGGTACGGCGCCCGGAGTTCGAGCCGGAAGCGTAGCAATCCGCCTCGAAAAGTGTCAATTGAATTGTCCCTGAGGTTCGCGAGGTAAGAGGCGTGGTGGCGCCGGGCCTGCGTGCCTGCGGCCCTTCATGCCGGTGCGCCGGGCGGCCGGATCAGCGGACCAGGAGCATCGAGCCGACGGCAGAACCGCCGCCCGCATCCACACGATAGTGATAGCGGCCGCTGGCGGAGGGACGCCCGCGGTCGTCGGCCCCGTCCCAGACGATCACGTTCTCCCCTTCGGGCAGCACGCCGGCGAAGAGAGTGCGGACGAGACGGCCGCCCGCGTCGTACACGATCACGGAGGCCGGCAGAGAGCGGTCGACGCGGAACGCGATCGACGTCTTCGGATTGAACGGGTTCGGGCGGTTCCCGAGCAGGCGGAGCGCCACAGGAACACCGTCCCCGCCGCTCAGCGTCACGCTCGTGACGCCCAGGAAATCGAAACTGTCTTCATAGTAGGCGGCGCTCTGGATGTTGCGGTTGTTGAGCCCGCGTACTTCGAGGTCGTGCTGCCCTTCCGACTGCGCGGTCGGCTCGAACGAGAAGCCCTCCGAACCGCTGTCCCATACGCCGTCGTCCGGAACGGCGTTCACCCACGCGCCGCCGTCCACGCGGAACTGCACGGCCTGGATCTCGTTGGCGCTGATGTCGTTTCCGTAGCCGCGCGTATTGAGATTCGCGATCGGGGAAACGCGGGCGGTTCCCTCCACGCGGAAGTTCGCCGTGCTCGACGTCTTCGCCGCGTACGTAATCTGCACCACCGGGCTCGTGTCGAACACGTCGGCGATCGAATCACCGTCCGCGTCCGCCCACCCGATCATGCCGCGCGCCGACGAACTCACCGTGGCGACCGAGAGCGGTACGCTCCGCATGATCGACGTCGCCACGTCTTCCGCGCACGACCCGTACTGGCTGTTCTGGTTCTGGTAGAGCAGATAGCCCGACTCGTCGGTGCATGCGGAGCCGGCGTTGTAGTACTCGTCGAGGGCGTAGAAGATGTGTCCCGTTTCATGCGCGCAGACCGCGGAGAAGTTCGCCTGCCCCCACCCGTTATTGTCGAGCGTGAGCACCATGAACGGACCGCCGAGATACGCGTATGCGAAATGGCCGCTCGGGAAAAGCCCGTCGCCATCGACTTCCGAATCCGCGACGAAGATCAGAAACGCCCAGTCCGTATCGTACGCCTGTTTCAGATCGTTCACGAACAGCTGCGCCATCGTAAAGCGATCGGGTCCGTCGTAGCCGAGCGTCTTCAGCGCATCTTCGATCCAGATGCTCTCTTCGCTCTGCGGACGGTTGATCGGCTCGTAGTCCGTATCCACGTCGTAGTGATATTCATACGTAAAGGTAAGAGGGCCGAGATGCGTCTGATCGATCCACCAGTCCATCGCCTCGACGACCTGGTTCGTGACATGCGTCTCTTCGGCCGGGGTCCAGTCTTCCTGGTTCGGGTCGACCGTGCCGTTCGACTCGGGCAGAATCACCGCGACGGCCACATCGCCGAGCATGTACTCGCTCCCGTCCCAGAACCCCGCGCCGTACGAGCCGTAGGTCGCCCCCGAAGACGCCTTTGCCTGCGCCGGGGCCTCGATCGTCGGGGGCATCATATGAACGCACTCGTTCAGCGGCGTGCCCGTCTTCTGCACTTTCGAAAGCGCCGCCTCCCGGTCGAACATGCGGTTCCACGCGTTCTCCGCAGCGCCTGCGGCATTGCCCACGGGCCCGTCCGCGATAACCCAACCTTCACCCAGGCTTCGGGCGAGGTCGCCGACATGCGCGTCATCGAGGTCGACGATCAGGTGATCCGGCGGAAAGCGGTGCCGCACGGAACCACCGTATCGTTCGACGTCATCCTGTGCACTGGTGTAGGGAGCCGCACCTGCCAGCCGCGATAGAAGGAGAGGTGAGCCCATAAGGCTCGTTGGAGAGATCAGAAACAGGGCGGCCCCCACACTCGTGCACAGAAGACTTCTTACTGTCGATGAACGCATGGACGTGTTTCCTTTCACGCCCTCCCCTGGTGCAACGTTGGTGCCAGAACCCGGGGCATGGCCAATGTTTGCGCAGGCCATAAGCCCATACCTTACAGACACTTATGCGTGTCGAATTTCGAACAGGGGGGCGGGCATGGCCGGCGGGGAGTCCGAGGCGCGTCCTGCACTGTCGATCGGGCGTATCGCAACGGAACGATCGCCCCTTCAACGGGTGTATGATGGAGCCGATTCTCGGCAGGAGTCTGAAATCCAGTTGCTCATGAAAGGCGGAACGCGAACGAGCCGGTTCGTTTCTTCCGTACGAATTCGTTCCATACAGGAGAGTTCAGAATGAAATTGCGTGTTCTTGCTTTATTGACCGCTGCGTGCGTCATGCCCGCGAGCATCATGGCGGCCACACTGGAAGTGGGGAAGGGCGGCGCCGATGCGGTCGCGCTGCAGACCGCGATCATGGAGGCCGCCGACGGCGATGTCGTTCTCGTGCATCCCGGGCTCTATGAAGGGTTTGCCGGCGCCGTCTACAGCAAAGGGATCACGATCCGGAGCGTGAAGGGGCCGGAGGAGACGATCCTCACCGGGAATTCCAAAAATGCGATCCTTCAGATCCGTTCCAGCGGCGAGAATCAGACGGTCGTCGAAGGCTTCACGTTTCAGGGGAATGCGGCGGAACGATTCGGCGGGGCGATTTCAATCACGCAGCTGTCCTCGCCCACGATCCGCAACAACATCTTCCGCGAAAACTCGGCGGGCATCGCAGGCGCGATTTACATCAGTCCGCAGTGCAGCCCCACGATCGAGAAGAATCTCTTCGTCGGCAACGTGGCGCGCAGCTGGGGCGGCGCGATCTACATGCAGCACGCGGAACCGCGCGTGAGCGAGAACACGTTCGTAGGCAATGTCGCTTCACGCTCGGGCTCCGCCATCAGCATGTACGACGCATCGCCGCGCATCGACAACAACGTCTTTCTGGATCAGGGCGGCGTTACGACGATCCATATGATGACGCCGAAGTGCGTTCCCACGTTTTCGTGCAACGGTCACTGGGGAGACGAAGGCTTGTTTCTCGGCGGAGACGAAAACGTCAAGCTTCCCGACACCGACAGCCGGTCCGAGCAGTTCGCGTTCGCGGACACGAATCTCTACGGCCTGAAGACCGCGCCGTCGTTTGCGGCGGGCGACTGCGGGAAAGTCGGCTGGCGCTGATCGCGGCACACTCGCGCCCGCGGGTCAGAACTGGATCGGCACCGGCGTAAAGGCGAGCAGGAAGAATCCGAGCGTGGCGAAGCCGAGACGCCGGCGGAGAGGATCGAGACCGACCGCAGCCTCGCGCGCGGGCGGGTGCCGGTGCCCGAATACGGCCAGAAGCAGCACGATCAGCAGGTAGGCCGGCGACTGAAACATCGCGAACACGCCGATGCCCACGAGAAAGAAGAGCGAAATCCGCGCAGATCTCTCTCCGAACAGCCCGTAGAGAATGTGTCCTCCGTCGAGCTGACCCACCGGCAGCAGATTCAAAGCCGTCACGAACAGCCCCACCCACCCCGCCAGCGCCACGGGATCGAGCAGGAGCGTGGAGCCTTCCGGCATGGGTCCCTTCATCAGAAAGATGAAGAGGCGGAAGATGATCGAATCTCCCAGCATGACCTGACCGGCGACCGGCACGTCCGGCACGATCTGCGAGCGGGCGATGCCGATCAGCGCGACCGGGATCGCCACGACGAGTCCCGCCAGCGGGCCCGCGATGCCGATATCGAATAGTTGTTTTCGCGTGGCCCACCTTCCGTCCATCCGGATGACGGCCCCCATCGTGCCGAAA
>JABDJQ010000761.1 GCA_013002425.1 Gemmatimonadota bacterium | reverse complement strand
TCGGTCATGCGCTCGTGGTTCTCGTGATCGTAGCTGACGTTTCCGGTCTTGTCGGCCTTCTCGAGCCCCCCGATACGGTGCTCCAGATTTGCGGTCCCGGGGACCGCCCAGGGCCTCGCCAGCGAATCCTTGTCTCGAAGATACGGCAGGTACGTGCCGTTGTTCGGCTCCGTGACCTGTTTGATCACGATGGGCTCGAGATCCTCGATGTCGGGCAGCTTCCACGGCTCGGCGCCGTTTCCGAGGTAGCCGTCGGACAGCAGCACGGTCGGAACCATCCCGCGAACGGCCAGTCGAAACGCTTCGATCGTCATCTGAAAACAGTCCGACGGCGTTGCCGGCGCGACGACCGCGACCGGTGAGTCGCCGTTCCTTCCGAACATGGCCTGCAGCAGATCGCTCTGCTCGGTCTTCGTCGGCATCCCCGTGCTCGGCCCCGCGCGCTGAATGTCGACCACGACGCAGGGGAGCTCCGTCATCAACGCGAGCCCCATCGCCTCGGCTTTGAGCGCCAGTCCCGGACCGCTCGTGCCCGTCATCGCGAGTGAGCCCGCAAACGCCGCGCCGAGGACCGCGCCCATCGCCGCGATTTCATCTTCGGCCTGCACGGTGCGGATATCCGCATGGCGATAGTGCGAAAGCATATGCAGAATGTCGCTCGCCGGCGTAATCGGATAGCTCGCGTAAACGAGCGGCGTCTTCGCGAGGATCGAGGCCGCTACCGCGCCGAGGACGATCGCCTCGTTGCCCGTGATCTTGCGATAGGTTCCGGGGTCGATCACGGCGCGCTCCACGAGGTAGTGCGCCGTGAACAGTTCGCTCGCGTCAGCGTAAGCGTAACCGGCCTTGAGAGCCGTGATGTTCGCAAGTACGAGCAGTTCGCTCTTCCCGAACTTCTCGTTCACCCAGTCGAGCGTCGGTTCGAGCGGACGATCGTAGAGCCAGAAGAGCAGGCCGAGCGCCCAGAAGTTCTTCGAGCGGTCGATCGATTTCTTCGGCAGATCGATATCCTGCAGCGCATGCGAGTTGCTCGACGTGATCGGAATCTCGATGACCTGATAGTCGTGAATCGAACCGTCTTCGAGCGGGTTCGTTTCGTAGCCGGCCTTCCGCAGGTTCATCGGCGTAAACGCATCCGTATTGACAATCAGGCGGCCGTTCGGTTTGAGGTCGCGCAGGTTCGTCTTGAGGGCCGCCGGGTTCATCGCGACGAGAACGTCGGGCTCGTCCCCGGGCGTCAGTATATCCACCGAGCTGAAATTCAACTGAAATGCGCTGACCCCCGGAAGCGAGCCGGCGGGAGCGCGGATCTCGGCGGGGAAATCCGGCAGCGTGCTGATGTCGTTGCCGACGAACGCCGCCGTATTCGAGAACTGCGTTCCCGTGAGCTGCATCCCGTCGCCCGAGTCTCCGGCAAACCGGATCACGACGCTCTCGACGGCCTCGCGGGGGCGGTTCGGACGCTTTTCCTTCGTGTCGCTCATGCTCTCCCTCTCACGCGGCCATCGCCACGCGCAGCGAATGTTCACTCCATGTACTTAATAGTAGCAGGTTTTTTGGGCGCTGCCAGAAGGGGAAATCAAAGAAAAACAGCGATCGAAGGAGCACGCCCGGGCCGGCGCACCGCTTGCGAGGCACTCGGATCCCCTGATAGAATATGGTTACAAGCATCGATTGGTCGATTCCTGACTACCGGAGGATCCTTTGCCCCGCATTCCAGCCGCGCTCACGTGGGGCACCGTTCTGCTGCTCTCCGCCACCCTTCTCTTACTGATGCCCGCCCGGGATGCCCGTCCGCCCGGGCCCGTTCTTCCGCTTCCCACCGAGCACTTTCTCGACGCGGACGCCGAACGCCGGCACAAAGCGTCGCGCAGGGAGTGGATCGAGTCGATGCACCGGACGGCCGGGGACGTCGACTGGCGCGGGATCGAGAAGGCGAACGGGGCGGCAAGACAGGCCGAGCGCAATCTCGCGGCGGCCGGGAAGAGCGCGATCTCGCAGTGGAGCGAGATCGGAAGCCGTAATCTGGCAGGGCGCATGCATTGCGCGGCGCTTTCGGACGGGGGCGACAGTCTCGTCGGCGGCTCGTCGCTCGGCGGCCTCTGGAAAGCCGACCCGCACGGAAACGGATGGCGGCCGCTCGGCGACAATCTCTATGGAGGCGTTCACGGCGTCGCCGTCTCGGAATCGGGCGGCGAAGTGATCACGGCGATCACGGACGGCGGCCTCGTTCACTACACCGAAGATCTCGGAGCGACGTGGAACGTGCCGTCCGGGATCCCGGCGACGCTCACCGAGTGCACGCGGGTCGTGAGCGATCCCGCGAATCCGGGTCACGTGTATTTCGCGCTCCGGCAGTCCGGCACTTCGGGCAAAGTGTTTTTCTCGAGCGACGGCGGCCGGTCGTACGGACTCATCCTGCGTCTTACGAGTGCGAACGGAGACATCTGGACCGACCGCGTGAACGGCGGCGTTCTCTACGTGCAGAAGGGGCTGCGGACGCTGCGCACGTTCGATCAGGGCGCGAGCTGGGACACGCTCGGCACGATTCCCGCCGCGTCGGAGAGCGGCATCGTGCTCGCGGGTTCCGAGGCGGGCGCTCCCACGCTCTACGCCGCGGCGCGCGTCGGCAGCCAGTGGGAGCTTTACCGGTCGTCGAACGCCGGCAGCAC
>JABDJQ010000434.1 GCA_013002425.1 Gemmatimonadota bacterium | reverse complement strand
GGGATTCGTAGCTCATGCCGAAGCGCCAGTGCGGATAGCGCGAGGGAAACCCGCCGTAGCTGGCGATTTCGTTCATCATATCGTAGTCGACCATTTCGAAGATCGTTTCGAAGAAGTCGAGTCCCACGCTCTGCGCGACGGCTTCGACCTCGTCCTTGATCTTCTGGAGATCCCCCGGAAGGCTCATCTTCCCCCCCCGAGAAACTCACGGATCGAACCGTAAATGTCGTCCTTGGAATTGATTTCGGACAGCACGAGCGACTCCTGGTTCGGCAGCTTTTCGCGCAGATCCTTGATGAACTGACCGGTGCCGTAGAGAGACTTCACCTGTCCGTACGAGAACTGATTGGAGACGGGAAGCAGCCGGTCCTTCATGAGGCCGACGGCAACGTCCGTGTCGCCGCCCCCCCAGTTGTCGCCGTCCGAGAAATGGAACGGATAGATGTTCCATTCGTCCGGCGCGAAATCGCGTTCGATCAGCTGCCAGCAGAGTTCGTACGCGCACGAGATCTTCGTGCCGCCGCTCTCGCGCGTATGAAAGAACGTCTCGCGGTCGACGAGATGCGCCACCGCGTCGTGCACGATGAACCGCGTTTCGAGGTTCTTGTACTGCGTGCGGAGCCACGTGTCGATCCAGAACGATTCGAGGCGCACCATTTCCTTCTGCTCGTCGCCCATCGAACCGGACACGTCCATCATGTAGATGATGACGGCGCTCGACTCGGGCTGTTCGACGGTCTTCCACGAACGATAGCGCTGATCCTCGCGGATCGGAATGATGACGGGGTTCTTCCGATTATAGGTGCCGGCCGCGATCTGGCGCTTGAGAGCGGCCGTATAAGTGCGTTTGAAGTGACGGAGCGACTCGGGCCCGGTGCGCCGGATCGAGGAGTAGCGATCGTGTTCGTCTTCGATCTGCATCTTCCCGCGCGGTTCGATGTTCGGGAGACCGAGTTCCTCCCCCAGAATCGCCGCGAGGTCGTCGAGAGGAACGTCGACTTCGAGAATGTGCTGACCAGGCTGATCGCCGGCCTCGGCCTGCACTCCCTCGCCCTCTTCGCCGTCGCCCTGGCCCACGCCGCCCGAACCGGGCTGGCCGAACTTGAAATGCGGCAGTTCGATGGACGGGACAGGGATGGACACGTAGCGCCCTCCCTGGCGGCCGATCATCTCGCCGTTCTTGATGTACTCCCGCAGGTTCTCCTTGATCGCCCCGCGGACGATCTTCTTGAACCGCGAATGGTCCCTGTCGATGCGAAGCACGCGGACTCCCCCTTATGCCTGCTCTTTGATGTCACCGCGCGCGAAGATCGAGGCCACGAAGTTGAGAACGTCCGTAGCGCTCTGCTGGTTGTACCCGAAGTTTTCGATCAGACGCTGCTTGACGACGTCGATCTTCTCCTGCGTCTCCTGATCCACGACGCTCGAAACGAGGCTCGTGAGCTTGATCGTGTCCTTCTGATCCTCGAACAGTTTCAGTTCGAGCGCTTTCTGCAGCCGCGGGTTCGCCCGGTAGTCGAACTGTTTGCCGTCGACCGCGAGCGCGCCGATGTAGTTCATGATTTCGCGACGGAAATCGTCCTTGCGGCTCTCGGGGATGTCGATCTTGTCTTCGATCGAACGCATCAGACGCTCGTCGGGGTCTTCGCTCTGGCCCGTGTACTTGTTGCGGACCTTTTCCTTCTGCGTGTACGCCTTCACGTTGTCGATGTAGTTCGCGCACAGTTTCTTGATCGATTCTTCGTCGGCCGAGATCGCGCGCTGCACTTCGTTCTTGACCGTATCTTCGTACTCCTGGCGCACGAGGCCCAGGATTTCGAGATAGCGCTTCTTGAGGTCGTCCGACGAGATCAGCGTGTGATGCCGAAGCCCCGACTCGAGCTCCTTGAGGAGCATGAACGGGTTGATGTACGCCTCTTCGAGTTCGGAGACGAGCGCGTTCGAGATCTTGTCCTGCACGTAGCGGGGCGAGATCCCCTCCATCCCTTCGCGCTTCACTTCCTTGCGAAGCTCTTTCACGTTCTCTTCCGTGAACCCCGGCAGCGACTTGCCGTCGTAGAGCTTCAGCTTCTGCAGCAGCGTCAGCTGCCCCTTGAGCGGATCTTCGAGCCGCGTCAGAACGGCCCAGATCGCGGCCATCTCGATCGTATGAGGCGCGATGTGCTTGTTCGGGATCTTCTTCGAGTTGTAGTCCTTCTGATAGATCCGGATTTCGTCCTTGAGCTTCGTGATGTACGGGATGTCGATCTTGACGGTGCGGTCGCGGAGCGCCTC
>JABDJQ010000424.1 GCA_013002425.1 Gemmatimonadota bacterium | reverse complement strand
CACGGGCCGGGGGGTTCCCCCCCGGCCCCCGCTCGTACATCAGACGCCTTGACAGAAACGGGGGCTTCCTTCGAAGATAGGAGCTTCTGCTCCTTCATTTTTCGATTGGAGATGCATGCAGTCGGATCCATCCAACCAAAGCCCCCTGCTGGAACTGCGCGACGTCTGCAAGACTTTCCGGAGTGGTTCTCTCTTCGGCAAGTCACGAGAAGTCATCGCATCGGAGAGCGTATCGTTCGCCATCCATCGGGGCGAAGTCATCGCCCTGGTCGGCGAGTCGGGGAGCGGCAAGAGCACGATCGCGAATCTGCTGCTCCGCCTCGAGAAGCCCGACAGCGGGGAAATCCTGCTGAACGGCGTCGACATGCTGAAGAAGGAACCGGGCCGCGCCTCACTCGCATTCCGCCGTCGCGTGCAGATGGTGTTTCAGGATCCCTTCGGCTCGCTGAATCCCGTCCACGACATCGCCCATCACATCGCCCGCCCTCTCCTGCGCCATAAACGCGCCGAGCAGTCGGAAGTTCATGCCCGTTCGATCGAACTGCTGCGCACGGTAGGACTCGAACCGGCCGAGGAGTTCATCCATCGGCATCCTTACGAGCTTTCGGGCGGGCAAAGGCAGCGAGTGGCGATCGCGCGCGCCCTGGCGCCCGAGCCCGATCTGCTGATCGCGGACGAGCCGACCTCCATGCTCGACGTTTCGATTCGCATGGGCGTCCTGAATCTGCTCGACGATCTGAAACGCGACCGCGGACTCGCGATCCTCATGATCACACACGACCTCGCTTCGGCGCGTTTTCTCGCGGATCGCATTCTCGTGCTTTTCCGCGGCCGAATCGTCGAGGACGGCCCGGCCGAGAGCATCGTCAGCAATCCGGCTCATCCGTATACGAAGGCGCTCCTCTCTTCGATCGCGCGCGCCGATGTCGACCCGGAAAAAGGACTCGACGTGAACCCGGGCGCGGAAGACGTGGTCGTGACCGCCGGCTGTCCGTTCGCGCCCCGTTGCCCCGATGTCCGGGACGCGTGCCGCACGATCGATCCGAATCCGCGCCGCCATGAAGGCCACCGGGTGCGTTGCCATCTCTACGGCAATCCGTCATCGGGAGAGGCGGCATGAGTACCGCGCCTTTCCCCCCCGGCTTCCTCTGGGGAGCCGCGACTTCTTCCTATCAGATCGAAGGCGCCGCGGGCGAGGACGGACGCGGGGAATCGATCTGGGATCGCTTCGCGAACGAAGAAGGACGCATTGCCGACGGCACCAGCGGAGCCGTGGCGTGCGACCACTATCATCGGTGGCGGGAGGACATCGCCATCATGAAGTCGCTGCATCTGGGCGCCTATCGTTTTTCGATTGCATGGCCGCGGGTCATTCCCGCGGGGGTGGGCGCCGTCAACGAAGCGGGACTCGACTTTTACGATCGACTCGTCGACGGCCTGCTCGACGCCGGAATCGATCCGTTCGTGACTCTCTATCACTGGGACCTTCCTCAGGCGCTGCAGGATCGCGGCGGATGGGCCTCGCGTGAAACAGCCACGGCGTTCGCGGAATACGCGAACGTGGTCTCCCGGCGCCTCGGCGACCGCGTCGCCACCTGGGTTACACACAACGAACCGTGGTGCATCTCTCATCACGGGCATGAAGACGGAGAGCACGCGCCCGGAATTCAGGATCCGCCGACCGCGCTCGCCGCGGCGCATCACGTGCTTCTTTCCCACGGCTGGGCGGCGCGCGCGATCCGCGAGAACGTGCCCGAGGCGCCTGTCGGCATCGTGCTGAACCTGACGCCCGCGAGCCCGGCAACCGATCGCGCGGAAGACCGTGATGCCGCCCGCTGGATGGACGGCTTCTTCAACCGGTGGTTTCTCGACCCGCTCTACCACGCGCGCTATCCCGAAGACGCCGTCGCAGACCGAATCGCGCGCGGCCACCTTCCCTCTTCCGGCATGCCGTTCGTCGAGACCGGAGATCTCGAAGCGATCGCGCAGAAGCTCGACTTTTTAGGAATCAATTACTACGGGCGGGCGGTCATGCGCATGAACGAAGGCGGCCGGCCCGAGTCCGTTCCCATGGCGCCGAAGGACGAGCTGACCGACATGGGCTGGGAAGTCTATCCCGACGGCCTGCACGATCTCCTCGTTCGCGTGAACCGGGATTACGCGCCTTCGCCGATCTACATTACGGAGAACGGCGCCGCGTACGCGGACGGCCCCGACGCGGACGGACGTGTTTCCGATCCGCGGCGCATCGATTTTCATCGCGGACACCTGCGGGCCATCCATCGGGCGATCGCCGATGGGGTTCCGGTCGCGGGCTACTTTGCATGGTCCCTGCTCGACAATTTCGAGTGGGCGCATGGATATAAGAAACGATTCGGCCTGGTCTGGGTCGATCACGATACTCAAACACGCATTCCGAAAGAGAGCGCAGCCTGGTATCGCGACACCGTCGTGGCCAATGCCGTAGTGAACGGCTCGCTCTGATCACCAAGGAGGGTTCCCTTGCGTTTCATCCTGTCCACCTGCCTGATTCTCGCGACGGCAGCACTGGCT
>JABDJQ010000711.1 GCA_013002425.1 Gemmatimonadota bacterium | reverse complement strand
TGTTTTCTCCGCGCCCGGCCGCGCCGGCTACCTGGCGGAAGCCGAACCTGTCCCGCTCGCCTCGCTCTCTCCCGCGGACATTCTGCACACGGCACGCGATCTTTCGGCGGACCTGACCGTAATCGGCCCCGAGCAGCCGCTCGTCTCCGGCGCCGCCGATCTGCTCCGTCGCGAGGCCATGGCCGTGTTCGGCCCCGGCGCGAACGCGGCGATGCTCGAAGGAAGCAAGGAATTCGCGAAGCAGGCGATGCTCGAGGCCGGCGTTCCCACCGGCGACTTCCGGTCGATTCGCGATCGCAACGACCTCGATCGTGCGCTCGCGGAAATCGGTCTTCCCGCCGCCATGAAGGCCGACGGCCTCGCCGCGGGAAAGGGGGTCGTGATCGTTCGTCACGGCCGGGAAGCCGACGAGGTGTTCCGATCGTTCGTTGTCGACGGCAGCCTCGGCGACGCGGGCCGCACGCTCCTGCTCGAGGAGTTCCTCGAAGGGGAAGAGCTCTCGCTGTTCGCGCTGGTAGACGGAGATCGCTACGCCCTTTTTCCGACCGCACGCGATTACAAGCGAATCGGCGACGGCGGAGCGGGGGCGAATACCGGAGGAATGGGGGCGATCGTCCCGGTCCCCGACTGGACGGAAGGGCGTGCCGCGGAACTGGGAGAAGTCGTATTCCCGCCGCTGCTCCGTGAGCTTCGTCGCCGCGGCATACGCTATCAGGGAATTCTCTACGCCGGTCTCATACTGACGGAGAGCGGTCCGCGCGTGCTCGAATTCAACTGCCGCTTCGGTGACCCCGAGACGCAGGCGCTGCTGCCGCTTGTCGCGGAAGATCTCGCGGAACGCATGCTGGCCATGTCGCGGGGTGAATGGATCGACGGGCCGATCGCGATGACGGGCGAGTGTGCGACCTGCCTCGTGCTGGCCGCCCCCGGGTATCCCGAAAGCGCGGAATCGGGGGGCGTGATCGAAGGTCTGGACGCTCCGAAGAACCCCGGCATCCACGTGTTCCACGCGGGCACGGAGAAACGCGGCGATGACTGGGTCGTCGCGGGGGGCCGGGTATTGAACGTCGTAGCCACCGCTGAAGACGGCGCCCGGGCCCGCGCCGCCGCATACGAAGCGGCATCGAAGATTCGCTTTCCGGGAGTGCAGCTCCGAACGGATATCGGACTCCCCGGCGTGCGCGGATGACATGGGCTCCCCGCTGACACGATCCCTCGCGATGCTCGATCCCCGGTCCTCCCCCGACGCGTACGAAGAATTTCTCGCCGTTCTGAGAAGGGGAGGCGCGATCGCCTACCCGGCGGAGACCATGTACGGGCTCGGCGCGATCGGTCCCGACCGTGAAAACGAAGCCCGCTTGAACCGCATGAAGCGGCGTGATCCCGCGAGCCCTCTGATCTATCTGACGGACGGGTGGCTCCGATGCGCATCCCTGTGCGCCGACCCGCGAGGCGCGGGACGCGCTCTGGCCGAGAGATTCTGGCCAGGCCCGCTGACCATCGTGCTCCCGCGGAGCGACGGCAATGGAACCGTCGCTTTCCGACAGCCTGCTCTGCCGTTCGTTCATCGATGGATTCGCGACCTCGACTCACTTCTCAGTTCGACATCGGCGAACCGTTCCGGCGAGCCTCCCGCCTTCACCGAGCGGAGCGTTCTGCATTCTTTCGAAACGGAGCTCGACGCGATCGTGCTGGACGGCGACTTCACCCCCCGCGGCGCGCCGTCGACGATCGTTCGCATCGAGAAGAGCGGCTATACGATCCTGCGAGAGGGGAGCATCCCGGAAGCTCAGATTCACACCACCTAACTCGCCCGTGTGCAAAGATTTGGAGCCCCACCCATGTTACTTTCTCGGGCCGTGCGAAGCTTGACATCGCGGCCGTCTCTGACGTAGATTCAACTTCATATGAATGCCGAACCGGGCCATTCCATTCGGCGGCATGTCGTCTTCGTCTGCACGGGGAATACGTGTCGAAGTCCTCTCGCGGAGGGCATTTTTCGGAAACAACTCCCCGCAAAGTGGAAAGAGATCGTACTCGTTTCCTCGGCCGGCGTTTCCGCTTTTCCCGGAACACCGGTGTCACACCAATCCGCGGCAGTCGCGGCCGAAAACGGGGTCGACATCTCCGACATGTCGGCCGATCGATTGGAAGGTGCGCTTCTCGACGCGACTCTCTATCTTGTGATGGAAGAGACGCATCGCAGGGCGCTGGTCACGCTCCATCCCGAAATTGCGGATCGGGTGTTTCTCCTGACCGATTTTCTGCCGCGTGACCACCCGCTCCACGCGAAGGGGATCCCGGATCCCTTTGGCGGCGCCTTGAGCCGGTATCGTGAAACGTACCGCGTGATCGAAGAAGCGATTTCCAAAAGCTGGGTTGCTATCGAGCGTCGCCTGGATACGGGTCGCGCTCTTCCTGAATAAAAAGGAGCAGT
>JABDJQ010000700.1 GCA_013002425.1 Gemmatimonadota bacterium | reverse complement strand
TGCACGAGCTGCTCCTTCGACATTTCCAGGCTGAAGAAGCCGACCTGCTTGTTCTGATGAACGGCGATGTTCGACGTGACGTTCAGCGCGAACGCCGTCTTCCCCATCGACGGACGGCCCGCGATGATCAGGAGGTCGCCCCCCTGAAGCCCCGAGAGCTTCGTGTCGAGATCGCGAAAGCCGGACGAGAGGCCGAGCGCTCCCGTGCCCCCCTTGTGCAGCTCCTGCACCTGCTTGAAGACCTCTTTGACGACGGGGCGCACGCGGAAAAAGCCCTGGGAGAGGCGCTGTTCCGAGATCTCGAAGATCGACTGCTCCGCGCCGTCGAGAAGCACTTCCACTTCGTCCGCGTCATCGTAGCTCTTCTGCACGATTTCCGTGCCGGTGCGAATGAGCCGCCGCCGGATCCATTTCTCTTTCACCAGATTCGCGTGATACGTAACGTGCGCCGCGGTCGCCACCTGGTCCATCAGCGACGCGAGATAGAAACGCCCGCCCGCTTTCTCGAGGCTGCCCAGGTGCTCCATCTCCGCGGAAAGCGTGATGACGTCGATGACTTCGCTTTTTTCGTACAGATTCAGCATCGCCGCGTAAATCAGACGATGCGCGTCGCGATAAAACGCCTCCGCCGGGATCAGTTCGATCACGCGCGCGATCGAGTCCCCTTCGACGAGTACGGCGCCGAGTACGGACGTTTCCGCGTCGAGAGCCTGGGGCGGCACGCGGTCGAACGACTGCGCCCTCCCGCCGGTTCCCGGTCTTCCTTGCTGGGTTGCCATGGTTCGCTAATTCTCCACGAGTTCTTTGTAGGCGTCGCGCAACATCTGAAAGTCGTTCCACACCGGTCGTTTGTACGACTCGTTCCGCAGGCAGGCGGAGGGGTGGTACGTGCAGATGAGCCTTTTGCCGTGCCAGTCGAACCATCGCCCGCGCAGCCGCCCGATCCCCTCGGTTTTGTCGAGGAGCGTTTGAGCGGCGAAGCGGCCGAGGGCACAAATGAGTTGCGGCTGGATCGCGTCGATCTGCTGCAGGAGAAACGGATTGCAGGTCGTGACTTCGTCGGGGTGCGGATCGCGATTTCCCGGCGGACGGCACTTCACGATATTCGTGATGTAAACGTCCTCGCGCCTGATTTCCGCGGCCGCGAAGATCTTGTCGAGAAGCTGGCCCGCGCGCCCGACGAACGGTTCGCCCTTGCGATCTTCGTCCGCGCCCGGCGCCTCGCCGATGAACATGAGCTTCGCGTTCGGATTGCCGACGCCGAACACGAGGTTCGTCCGCTGTCCGTGAAGCCCGCAGCGCGTGCACTCCCCGAGTTCCGCGCGCGCGCCCGCGAGGTCGGTGCGCGCGGCCGCCGGGGCAGATGCGGGAGCAGTCGTCGCGATCGTGCCCGCAGCCGTCTTCCGAGTCGCGCCGGCAGCCGTGCTCGCAGCCGCGATCGCACTCCCTTTGCCGATCCCTTTGAAGCCGGGCAGGATCGGATCCGGATAGCGGAACTCTTTCTGCTGTCTCAGGAAACGATAGACTTCGTTCCGAATGTCCTCGGACCGGCTCATGCGAAGCTCCTACTTTCCGGCGAGCAGTCGATTGACTTGATCGATGATTTTCCGGGCGATTTCCGTCTTTGAAGTGAGCGCAATCTCTTCGCGCGTTCCGTTCGCGCCGAGGATCACGGCTTCCGTGGCGTCCCGGTCGATGCCGCCGCCCTTCACCTGCGGACGATTGACGACGATCAGGTCGAGCCCCTTCTTCTCGAGCTTGGCGCGTCCGTGCTTCTCGATATCGTCCGTCTCGAGCGCGAAACCGACGAGCACCTCGACCCCGTTCCGGTTCGATCCGATCGAGGCCAGAATGTCTTCGGTGGGTTCGAGTTCGAGCGTGACCGGCCCCTTGCGTTTCTGCTTCGACTCGCTCGTTTTGCTCGGGCGAAAATCGCCGACCGCGGCGGCCATGATCACGATGTCGCTCTTCGCGGCTTCGCTTCGCACGGCTTCGGCCATCGACGAAACCGAACGCGCCTCGACGGCTCGAATCCCTTCGGGCAGCGCGACGGAGAGTGCGCCGTGCACCATCGTCACTTCGGCCCCGCGGCGCGCAGCCTCGCGCGCGATCGCGCACCCCATTTTGCCCGAGGAACGGTTCGTCAGAATACGAACGGGGTCAATCGGCTCTTCCGTCCGGCCCGCGGTGACGAGAACGCGCTTTCCCGCGAGATCGCCCCCTTCGCGACCGAGCTCTTCGATCACGAACGCAACCTGCGTCTCCGGTTCGGCGACACGCCCCACGCCCTCGTAGCCGCACGCCAGGTCGCCCGACCCGGGGGGCACGACGAGAACGCCGTCCGCGCGCAGCGTGCTTAAGTTTCGCTGCGTCGATTCGTGAAGCCACATGAACTTGTTCATCGCGGGAACGACCG
>JABDJQ010000421.1 GCA_013002425.1 Gemmatimonadota bacterium | reverse complement strand
GTCGAGGGTGAGGCGCGTGTCCTGATCGATCCGAACACGCTCTCCGAGGACGGCACGATCGCGCTCAGCTATCTCGACTACAGCCCGGACGGGAATTTCGTGGCCTACTCGCTCACGAAGTCCGGCTCGGACTGGCAGACGTTTTACGTTCGAAACGTCGATACGGGAGAAGACTTCGAAGACAAACTCGAATGGGTGAAATTTATCCTGCCCGCCTGGACCGGCGACAGCCGCGGCTTCTTCTACGGACGCTACGACGCGCCGACCGAGGGCGACGAATACGAAGAGCAGGTGCGCGGCATGCGCCTCTTCTATCACGAAGTCGGAACGCCGCAGGCGAAAGACGTCCTGATCTACAAGCGTTCCGAAGACGCCGAGATCGGTTTCGAACCGTTCGTAACAGACGACGGACGCTACCTCGTCGTTCGTGTCTGGAAGGGGTCCGCGCGGAAGTACGAAATCGCGATCGCCGACCTGAGAGGCGACGACTGGACGCCTGAGATTCTGTTCGGCGGCTTCGAAGCGCGCTACGAATTCCTCGGCGGCAAAGGGGACGAACTCTACTTCCTGACGGACCGGGACGCGCCGAACATGAAGCTGATCGCGGTCGATGCGACGAATGAAGAACCCGCTCCGCGTGAAATCGTTTCGGAAACGGTGAACGTCATCAAGAAGGCCGACTACGTGGGCGGACAGTTCCTCGTGGAGCACCTGGTCGATGCGACAAGCAGGCTCACGCTCTACGGCCCAGACGGGGGAACGCCGCGCGCGATCGAACTGCCGGCTCTCGGCACGGTGCGCAAGATCTACGGGAGCGCGAATTCGACTCACTTCGTCTACTCGTTCATGTCGTTTACCTACCCCCTTACGCTCTACTCATGCGATCTCGCGACGGGGAAGAGCCGCGTGTTCAAGAAGTCGGATGTCGACATCGACCCCTCGTCCTTCGTCATCAGCCAGGAGTTCTACGAAAGCAAGGACGGCACGCGCGTTCCGCTCTTCATCGTGCACAGGAAGGACATTGCGCGCGACGGCACGAACCCGACCTACCTGCACGGGTACGGCGGCTTCAGCACGACGCAGACACCGTCGTTCAGCACGAGCCGACTCGCATGGGTCGAAATGGGCGGAGTGTTCGCGCTGGCATGCCTGCGCGGCGGCGGCGAGTACGGCCGGGCCTGGCACGAAGCGGGCATGCTCGATAAGAAGCAGAACACGTTCGACGATTTCATCGCGGCCGGCGAACACCTGATCCGCGAGGGGTATACGTCGACCCCGAAACTCGCGATCGGCGGCGGGAGCAACGGCGGTCTGCTCGCCGCGGTCTGCGCCATCCAGCGCCCCGACCTCTTTCGCGCAAGCCTGATCGCGGTGGGCGTGCTCGACATGCTCCGTTTCCAGAAATTCACGATCGGCTGGGCGTGGACTTCCGACTACGGGAGCGCGGAGATTCCGGAGCAGTTCCCGGCGCTCTACGCCTACTCGCCCCTGCACAACCTGGTCAAGGGGACGCACTATCCTTCGCTCTTCATCACGACGGGCGATCACGACGACCGCGTGGTTCCTTCGCATTCGTTCAAGTTCGCCGCGGCGGCGCAGGAAGCGCAGGGGGGCGAGAACCCGATCCTGATCCGCATCGAGCGAGACGCGGGGCACGGGCGCGGGAAGCCGACATCGAAGGTCATCGACGAAATCGGCGACACGTGGGCGTTCCTGTTGTATGAACTGGGTGAGAAGGGCGACGGAATCTGATCGCGGCCGCGACGTGGTCCGGCTGGTCGACTCTTCAGTCGACGACCGTGATCTTCCGCTGCACGTTTCGGTCGAATA
>JABDJQ010000690.1 GCA_013002425.1 Gemmatimonadota bacterium | reverse complement strand
AAACATCCGAACGGCGAAATCGGGCCTGAAGACGCGCCGCAGTCCGAACCGGGCAAGGCGGTGGGCGCCGCCGCTTCGACGGCCGAGCAGTCCGAAACGGGCTTTGTCGTGAAAACGTGCGCGCTCTCTGCGATCGCGACCGGGCAGAAGGCGGAAAACCTCAAGGAACTCCTCCAGATTCTGCATACGATCGACATCGACTGCATCTACTACCATTTCTACGGCGGGTTGCTCCGTCCGCGTTTCGACGATCCCGAATACAGCAACGACTTCGCCGCGTGGGTGGAGCATGCGCTCCACGACGACCGGCTCGCGGAACGTCTCGGGATCATCGATCCCGCCCGGTTCGTCGATCTGGAAGATCTGCGCCGGGAACTGATCGATGTGATCGAAGAACGCCTCGACGAGCAGTTCAAGACGCCCTGGTCCGCCCGGGACGAACAGTTTTATTTCATCCGCTCGCAGATCGTGGTGCTCGAGACCGGCGACGTGCTCTCGAAACCCGCCGAACTCGCGAATGCCGTTCCGAAACTCTCGCTCGGCAGCATCTTCTATCACGTGATCGACGCGCGGCGGCGGAACGCGGACTGCCGCGACGATTTCTGCGCGTGGCTGAGCGGTCTTCCGGGACAGGAGGATCTCGTGCGCGATCTCGGAGACATCGACATCTACTTCCGGTCGCTGACCGATCTTCGCGACCGGTTCGCCGAGACCCTGCAGCGCCGTCTCGGAGGCGCATCGTGACGAAACTCTCGCTCGACAGCTATGTGCCGATCGTCGGCGAGGACGTGGTGAGCCATCTGCGCCAGCTCGGCGGACTCCTCGAAGGGAAGAAGATGGTGCACGTCAACTCCACGAAGAGCGGAGGAGGCGTCGCCGAGATCCTGCACCGCCTCATTCCCCTTCTGCGCGATCTCGGAATCGACGCGACGTGGGAGGTCATGGAGGGGAGCCCGCCGTTCTACGAATGCACGAAGCTCTTCCATAACACGCTTCAGGGAAACCACATTCCGATTCCGGACCGTCTGCTGCAGATCTACGAGGAAACGAACCGCGTGAATGCCGCGCGGCTTCGCCCGGTTCTCGAAGAAGCGGACATGGTCGTGATTCACGATCCGCAGCCGGCCGGGTTCCTGCGGCACTGCCCGAATCGCAAGGGCACCTGGTTCTGGCGCTGTCATATCGACGTGAGCCATCCGTACCGCCCGACGTGGCGCTACCTGCGGGAGTTCGTCAAGGACTACGACGCGAGCATCTTCTCGCTCGCCGCGTTCGCGCAGCCGCTGCCCCATCCGATGTACCTCATTCCGCCGAGCATCGACCCGCTCGGCGTTACGAATCAGGACATTCCCGAGTCCGAGATCGACGGGGTGCGCGCGGAATTCGGCCTCGATCCCGGCCGCCCGCTCGTTACCCAGGTCTCCCGTTTCGACCGGTTCAAGGATCCGGTCGGCGTGATCGAAGCGTACCGGCTCGCGAAGGAGTTCGTGCCCGGGCTCCAGCTCGTCCTTGCGGGCGGGGGGGCGGATGACGATCCGGAAGGAGCCGCCGTCGTTGCCGAAGTGCGCGCGGCCGCGAACCATGACGACGATATCCACGTTCTGCTGCTTCCCGGGGACGCGCATCGCACGATCAACGCGCTCCAGCGGGCGTCGGACATCGTGATTCAGAAGTCGATCCGTGAAGGGTTCGGGCTCACGGTTTCCGAAGGCATGTGGAAGGGGAAGCCCGTGATCGGCGGCAATACGGGCGGAATCCGCCTGCAGGTATTCGACCATCACACAGGCTTCCTCGTGAACACCCCGGAAGGGACGGCTCTCCGGATTCGTTACCTGCTCCGCAATCAGGAGCTCATGCGGGAGATGGGCGAGAAGGCACGCGAGTTCGTGCGCGAGAATTTCCTCCTGACGCGACACCTGCGCGAGTACCTCACTGCTTTTCTGGGCACCATGAACGGATTCGAGAACCGCATCGAACTGACATGAAGACTTTGCGAGAGAGTGTGGACCCCGACGCGTATTTCGCCTTGCTGGCGCGCGCGAAGACCCGCGTTCTCTTCCTCGACTACGACGGTACGCTCGCGCCCTTTCGCGTCGAGCGGGACCGTGCGTTTCCCTATCCTGAAATCCCGCCGCTTCTCGACTCGATTCACGAAACGGGTACACGGATCATCATCGTCAGCGGCCGGGAGGTGGACGCGTTGCTGCCTCTGCTCCGGACGAAGGCGTCGTTCGAGATCTGGGGCGCTCATGCGTGGGAACGACGCCGGGCGAACGGCGACCGTGAGCGCTTCGAACCGGCTCCGCCCGAAGGCGCGGCGCTCGAAGAGGCGTGGGCGTGGGTTCGCGAGCGAGAGCTCCAACCGCGCTGCGAGCGGAAGATCGCATCGATCGCGCTGCACTGGCGCGGGATGGCGTCGAGTGAAGCGGAGGCGCTCGCGGCGCGGGCGCGGGAGTCGTGGGGGGGAATCGCGCGCGCATCCGGACTCGAGCTCATCGATATGGCCGCGGGAATCGAAATCCGCTCCGGGGAACGGAACAAGGGGGATGCGGTGCGGACAGTACTGACCGAACACGTGTCATCCTCTATAGGCGATCCGATCGCCTGCGCTTATGTTGGAGACGATATGACGGACGAAGATGCGTTCTTCGCCGTGAGGGGTATCGGTCTGTCGGTCCTCGTGGGAGAGGAGCCGCGCCCGAGCGCGGCCGACATCCTGCTCCGCCCACCCGGCGAGCTGTTCGCATTTCTCGAACGCTGGAGGTCGGTATGTCGAGCGTAGAAACTCCCGGGAGTTCGGTAGGGGGCGACGGCCGCCTCATCATGGTGTCGAATCGCCTTCCGATCGTCGTGACGCGCGACGAGGGGGGCGGGTGGACGACCGAACCGGGCTCGGGAGGGCTCGTTACGGCGGTGGCGCCCGTCATTCGCAACCGGAATGGTCTCTGGATCGGCTGGCCCGGTAACTCCGAAATCCCCGAAGACGAACTCGCCGATCTCGTCCACGGCTCCGGCTCCGGCAACGTCGGTTATCCCCTCGAACCGGTCACGCTCACGCCCCGGGAAGAGCAGAACTACTACTACGGCTTCTCGAACGAAATCCTCTGGCCGCTGTTCCACGATCTGCAGACCCGCTGCAACATGGATTCGAAATACTGGTCCGACTACAAGGCGGTCAACCGGAAGTTCGCGCAGGTCATCGAAGAGCAGCTGGTCGCGGGGGACACCGTCTGGATTCACGATTACCAGCTGTTTCTCGTGGCTGCCTTTCTGCGCGTGCACAAGGTGCGCGCGCGGCTCTCGTTCTTTCTGCACATTCCGTTCCCTTCGCCCGACATCTTCCGCAAGCTCCCGTGGCGCGATCAGATCCTTTCGGCCATGCTCGAATACGATCTCATCGGTTTCCAGACAGTGCGGGACCGCAGAAACTTCCTCCAGTGCCTGAACATGTACTCGGACAAGATTGCGACGAACGAACGGTCCGCGAGGCCGATCATTCAATGGAAGGGTCGCCGGATCCGTGTCGACGCGTTCCCCGTGAGCATCGATTACGAAGCGTTCGCGTCGAAGGCGGAGTCCCGCGAAGTCGACGTGCGCGCGGGAATCATCGACCGGGATCTTCCCGACCGCCGCATCGTGTTCAGTCTGGATCGACTCGATTACACGAAAGGAGTGCCGGAGCGACTGCGGGCCATCGGGCGCGCGCTGCGCCGATTCCCGGATCTTCACGAGAAGGTCACGTTTCAGCAGGTGCTCGTTCCGAGCCGCCGCGAGATCCCTGAATACGAAAGCCTGAAGCAGGAAATCGAATCACTCGTCAGCGAGATCAACGGCGAATTCAGCAGGTCGGGCTGGGTCCCGGTGCACTACTTCTTCCGGTCCCTCGACTTCGACGAACTGGTCGCGTACTACCGCGCGAGCGATATCGCGCTCCTGACACCGCTCAAAGACGGCATGAACCTCGTTGCGAAGGAGTACTGCGCGTGTTGTGTCGACGATCGCGGCGTACTGATCCTGAGCGAATTCGCGGGCGCCGCCGTCCAGTTCGATCAGGTTGCGATACTCGTGAATCCCTACGACGCGGACGGGGTCGCCGAAGCCATCCACCGCGCCTATCACATGCCGGCCGACGAACGGCGCGAGCGTATGCGCCGCCTCCGCGAGTCCGTGCAGCGTGAAGACGTCTTCCACTGGGTCGACGGGTTTCTCGAAGCCGCCGGGGCCGGGCAGGTCCCGGGAGACGTATCCCGCATCTGACGATTTCGCCCGCTCCGACCTGTCCTGCGTCTGCGAATCCCTGCAGAACACGACCCTCGCCGTCCCGTGCGCGCGTGCCCCTCGCCTGGCCGGCACCGTGGAAGCGAAGGACGGCGTCCGGCTTGACAAGGCGGAGACTTTCCAGGGTGAGTTCGTGAAAGTGCGCGCTCCCGGCGACGGCTCGGTCCGCATTAACAACGCGAAAGCGGGCATTTTCGTGTTCATACTTCGCCCGTTACTGTCCGGCTCTCGCGAATGGAAACGAAACCAGCCCCCTCCCGAAGGAGGGGGCCGTCCATTCCGGCAGTCCGAGAGACTACCGCACGAGCGTCAGCTTCTTCGTCGACGAGAAGCCGGGGCTCTCGAGGCGATAGAAGTAGATCCCGTTCGCGGCTCTGCGGCCGGCATTGTTCGTTCCGTCCCACGTCACCGAATAGAAACCGACGGTTTCTTCGGTATCTTTGATCGTCCGCACGAGTCTGCCGTTGATGTCGTAGACCTTCAGGCTGACCCGTCCCTGCTTCGGAAGTTGATACGCGATCATCGTCTGATCCCGAACCGGGTTCGGCGCGTTCTGCGCGAGGAAGAACGTGCGTGGCGTCCCGCCGATGGATATGGGCCCGAGGGCGGTCTTCTTGCCGGCCGCGTCGATCTCGATCTGGTAGTCGAACGACTGGCCCTCCTTGACGGTCGTGTCGACGTACTGTGAGTTCTGCGACCAGGGAGCATCATTCACCTGGGTGATTTCGCCAGTCTCGTTGTCGATGCGGTAGAGCGTGACCGATCCGTCGAGCCCGACGCTCGCGAAGTCGCCCCAGTAGATTACGGCGCCTTCTTCGGTCGGGAACGCACCGAAGGATCCATCGTCCTGAATCGTGTTCCCCGGGCCGACGATCCGTGCGAGCTGCACTTCGATGTCGAAGTGATCGGTTGCGACGGTGTCACCTGCCGCGAGCGCATGGCAGCGAAGCCCGCCCTTATACGTGCCGGGATGATTGTCGCCGCCCTTGATCGGCGGAACGAAGATGCTGACCCACATCCGCTTGAATTCTCCCGACATCCAGGAGCAGGTGTCGCCGATCACGGTTCCATATCCTTCAAACGTGAAGTTCGAGTGGAAGTGGTGGTCGTGGTCGTCTTCGTGCCAGAGGGGCGACCACTCGTCGAACTCGCATTCGATGCAGTCGATCGGCGTGTTGCCCGGACCGTCAAATCCGTCGTTGTTCGCGATCTGCTCACCCGGGATTCCGATGTCGAACGCGCGCAGTTTCCATTCGCCGCCGGTCTGATTCGCGCGGCCGATCGCCTGGATCTCCATCACGTTCGCTGAGACGTTTCCGTAGTCGTCAAGGACGTCGAGGTCGAAGACCTCGCAGATGTCGATATCCGCATGGACAGAATCCTCGCCGCCGTTCTCGGAAACGATCCGGAAGTAGTCGGCGTAGTTGCCCGAGTGCTGCCCGATCGGGATCTTCGTGATCACCGTGATCGTGCGCGTTTCCCCTGCGGGCAGGAACGCGATCTCTTCGGGGTAGAAGTTGAAGAGGTCCAGCTTCTTGTCGAGCGTTCCATGCCGGAGACCGCCCGAAGCGACGCGAATGTTGCGATGATCGCCATTCGCCATGACTTCGAACGAATGCGTGACCTGTCCGACCATGGTCCACGGATTTCCGGGGCAGAACTCACCGGAAACCGAGTCTTCGAGGATGACCAGGGTGCCCTGTGTCGGAAGCAGGTGGAGCTCGACGCCGACGATGTCGGAAACCGTGCCGCCGCCCAGGCAGTTGTCGTAGATGACCTCGATCGTGCCCTGATAGAAATCGTTCACGGGAAGTCCGTCGGGAATGTCGATGCTCACTTCGATGTCGGCCGACTCGCCCGAGCCGAGGCTCGGCAGCGCGCCCACCGTGATGGCCGACGACGCGATCGCCTTGGTCGGGTCGCCCACTATTCTGAGGCTCGTCTTGATCACGTTCAGCGGATCGATCCGAATGTTCCCGGGACCGTCTTCGAAGTCGACGTTCTGATCCCACGAATTCGGATTTACGACCGTGAAGTGGCCGGTGGCCGTCGTCAGCTTGGCGCCCTTCATGCGGAGCTTGTTCTCGGAAACTTCCGCGTGATTGTCGTCGATATCGAGATCCGCCTCGGGAAGTACTTCGACCGTGATTTCAACCGAGTCGGACATCTGGGCCTGACAGATCCCGTCCACGTCGGCGACCATGAGCAGGTGCCCGACGTAGTCGCAGGCGTGCTGTCCGATCGGGATCGTGACCTTTACTTCGATCTCCGCGCTTTCGCCTGCCGGCAGGTACGCGATGTGCGGCGGAGCGAATTCGACGAGATCGCCGTGAATCTTCACGTGATCGTCGGTTTCGCAAGGCACGTCGCCGCACTGCAGCGGTTCCGACAGGAAGCGGACGTTTTCCAGGTGAGTCCCGTCGG
>JABDJQ010000130.1 GCA_013002425.1 Gemmatimonadota bacterium | reverse complement strand
GCGCTGCGTCATCCCGATTTTCTTGCCCATCATGGCGAGGCCCATGATCTCTATCCTCCGTGAAGTGAATACATTCCAAGTTCCCCAAGATCCCACAGGGGGTCATTTCTGTCAAGAAAATAAGGGTTCGGGGTGTTCGGCGCAAACCATATGCGGGGTAAGCGGTTACGCGCGGCAGCCCCCCTCTGCGCCATTCCTTGACAGTGTTCTCAAGCCGATCTAGCCTACCTGCAAGGGTGTATTTTTTCAAAGACTTTAAGCGATTCACAAATGCAGCTCGTCCTGTCTGTAGAAGGTTGAGCAAGCTCTTGGGAGGAGAGGTTGCAGCAGAAGATGGGCCCGACGGACGAAATTCTGGTCGGCCAGGTGCTCGATGGGGACGACAGCGCCTTCAACGAGCTCATTGGGCGATGGGAGAAAGGCCTCTACAACTTCGTGTACCGCATGGTCGGTCAGGAGGAAGAGGCCCGCGACCTGGTGCAGGAGACGGTGATCCGCGTCCACGGGCGTCTGGGTCAGCTTCGCGAGCCGGCCGCGTTTCCGTCGTGGGCGTTTCGGATCGCGCACAATGTGGTGCGCGATCGCCTTCGGACGCAGAAGAATCGCACGATGATCTCCACGGACGACCTCGTGGAGAAGGGCGCGGAGTCGCTGCTCGACGAACGGATCGACCGGTTTCAGCACGCCCCCCGCCCGGATCGGGCGGTCTATCAGCGGGAGCTGGGTGAGATTCTGAGCGGCGCGTTGCAGACGCTGTCGGAAGAACAGAGGACGGCGGTGGTGATGCGGGAGTATCACGGCTACAGCAGCCGGGAGATTGCGGAAATGTTCGATCTGCCGGTCGGAACCGTGCGGTCGAGGATTTTTCACGGATTGAAGAACCTGGGGCGGGTCCTCAGGAGACTTCGTCTGGAAGAAGGGAGTTAGATAGCATGTCATCCCGGGAAACGAACGAGCGGGAAGAACGGCTGATCGCTTATCTATATGGTGAACTCTCCCCCGAGGAGAACGAGGCGGTGGCGAGGCGAATCGCCGCGGACGGGACCTGGGCGGAGGATTGGAAAACGTTGCAGAGCACGGTGGGTGTTCTGCGCCGGTGGGAAGATGCGGAAGCGCCGGTGCGTCCGTTTGCGGCGGGCGGAACACGGGGCGAAGCGGCTTCCCCCTCGACGCCGGCTCAGTCGCGACGTCGGTCGTCGCGGGGATCACGTCCCCGTCGCGGCCGCTGGTCACGGTGGGCCGGCTGGTCGGTTGCCGCAGCTGCGGTATTGCTACTTCTGACGCAGACGGAAGTGTCGCGCGATCATGACGGCGTCACCGTACGGTTCGGCCGAACGGCTGACGACCGGGCCCCGGTCATGACATCGAGCGGCAGCGAGTCACCGTTCGGCGGTCAGCAGGGAGTGTCGCTCGTGCAGCCCGTCGGCTCGAACGTGAGTTCCTATTTGTCGAAAGAGGAATTCGTCCGGTCGCAGGAGGAATTGATCCGTTTTCTTGCAACGCTGATTCGTGACAGCGAAGATCGTCAGATGGCGCGCTGGGCGAGCGCGTTCGAAGATTACGCGCAGGGATTCGAAATGCAGCACGACGCGGACCTCGGCGCTATGAACCAGCGTGTGGGGCAGATGGAACAGAGCGCACAGACCCTGATCCGGGAGATCGGCGCAAGGGACGGGACGAAGGAGGATTCGGGTAGATGAAACGCATGATTCTCACGATAACGGGAGCTGCTCTGCTTGTTGCGGGCTCGCTCGCGGCGCCGGCGCGCGCGGACGACGAAATGAACAGCCGCATCTACCGCAAGGTCTCTGTCGTCGAGAAGATCTTCGACACCATGCTGATCGACAGCAAGTTCGCGCTCGTATCGTCTTCGGCGAATACGGTCGGCGTTTATCTGCCGGGATACGGGGCGCTTTTCACCCTCGAATTCTCGTTCGTCGAGAAGTCACACGGGAAGATTTTCGAAGACCTCGAAGATCTCGAGGGGCTCGTCGAGAACTGGCGGGAACTGTTCGACATGAATGAGTCGGAACGGGCCCAGGCGGATTCGCATCGCCGCGTGCTCTTCGATCAGGTGATAGGAGAACTGCGCCAGGCTCTCATGGACTACGGCGGCACGCTTTCGTTCCTGAAAGACGGCGAATCCATTTCGATCGCCGCGTTCCCCTGGGGGGAAACGTGGGAAGTGACACCCGAACCTGTCGCCTCCCTGCTGCTCACCGTGAAGAGCGTGGACCTGCGGCAGTACAATCAGGGCTCGCTGACGGAAGCGGAACTCATGAAGCGGGTCGTCGTCGAAGAGCGAATCGACTGATTACGCCCCCGCTGGATCTTACTGCGAGTCCGGCGCGATCCGGATCCGGTCTTTGCCGTCGAACGGCGGAGTGAAGATCGAAAGTACGGTGCACGGCTTCCCGCCCCCGGGAGAAAAGCTGTGCACCGTTTTTCGTGGAATCACGATGACGTCTCCCTCCCGCAGCGTGTGAAGAACTCCTCCCAGATCGAAGACTCCCCCGCCTGACTGCACCACGACCGTCTCTTCATGAGACTCGTGATAGTGAGGCTTGACGTCCGTCATCACGCGAAGCGCGTGACCTGACGAGTGCGGCGTACGGAAAATCTCGAGCGCGGTGATCGGTTTTCCGTGGTCAGAGGGGGCGTCGTGAAACGACTGCAGCGAGAATGGCGGCATGGCGGCCATCTCGTGCGCGGAGCGTCCGCCGGCGCAGCTCAACGCGAGTCCCATTGCCATGCATGTCAGAACGGCGAGGTTGTTCGCATTCATGTTCGTTCCTTCTTCGCGTGGAGCGCTTCCACGGCGTCATCCATGAGGCGCGCCGGAGCGGGCCATACGTGGTGCCGAACGGCGTCGCGCAATCCGCCCGGCGGCCGCTCCCCCGTCATGAGGAGTTGCGCCAGGCGCTCGACGAGGTCGTCCGTGTCCTGATAGTAGCATGATGGAAAACGGGCGGGATCGATCAGCTCGGGATACGAAAGCGCGCGCGGAAGCAGTGGAAACGCGCCTGCCAGAACGGCCTCGAGACACGAGATCCCGAAGAACTCGTGGCGCGCGGTGCTCACGACGATATCGCCGGCACGAAGCAGACGCGCGTACTCCTCCCTGCCCGCGACATATCCGATGTGCGCCAGATGCGGGCCCGCCGCGTCGGGCAGTTCGGAGAAGACGTCGGCGCGTTCGTCGTGTCCCGCTCCCGTCACGATGAGACGGAAGCGTACCTTGCGCGCTCGAAGCGCGCGAATGACGCGAAGCAGCCGGTCGGGCCCCTTGTCGTACTCCCACCGGTGATTCCAGAGTACGGTTCGCGCGTTTTCGTTCGCGTCGCCCCTGACGTCCGCGTCATGCGGACTCCTGTCATCGCACGAGTCGATTCCGGGATGAAGGACCAGCGCGTCTTCCACCCGCGCGAGAATGTCCCGGGGTTTCGTGTCGGGAAGCGCCTGCAGAAAACCGGGGAGCGCCTCCAGGAACTCGCGCTTGTGATACTCGCTGTTGAACGCAATGCTATCCGCCGCGAGTATGCTGATCGCGTGAGTCATCGCGAAATGCAGATCCCGTTTGTTGTCGCCGCGGATCGGATAGGTGAGCTGGTTCTCGTGGAAATAGAGAATCGCGGGGGCTTCCCGCCAGGCGACGGGACCCAGACCCCGCAGTTCCGCAAGGTTTATCAGTGAAGTGACAAGGAGCGCGTCGGGAGCCTCGATCGTGCTGTCGGTTCCGTCGCTCGCCATCGCGCTCGCTGCTTTCGCCGCGATGGCGGCAGCCCCTCCCCGCATGCGCCACTTCCAGTTTCGCCCGGGAAGAGTCAGCATGCGGACATGGTGCCTGCTGTGGCGCGCGTACCCTTCCGCGAACGCGCGGTGCGATCCGCCGAAGAACGGTTCGATGAATAGAATCGAGGACATGGCTTCGCATTGTAAACGGAATGAGCGCGGGGATCGAATCCGCAGGTCGGAAGGACGTGAAGCCGGAGACCGTCAGGCGATCAGAGCGGCAGTTTCTCCCGCACGGTGCGGGTCGCTTCCGGTCGGTCCGATTCAGGCTCGGGCGTCCGCGCCCCGGCCACGGGATGCGGCGACGCGGGGCGGGCCGGGGAGCCGGCAGTCGGTACGGGACGAATCACGTTCTCACGGATATCGGTCCAGACCTCGTCCTGGTGCGCCGCGTAGGCCAGAAGCTTGCCCACGGCGATCGCGAACAGCAGATAAGCGGTAAGAATTCCGATAAAGAGCAAAGGAAACCCCCTTTGACCGAAGATCGGCCGTCAGGGGGTTTTCCTGTAGTCAGGGTGTCAGTGAGGATCGAAACGGCCTCAGGCGACAGCCGGCTCCTCCTGGATCCAGTGTTCGGCCAGGAACGCCCGGAGCTTCTTGAAAGCACGCGCCTCGAGTTGCCGGATCCGCTCTCTCGTAACGCCCATGATGCGTCCGGTCTGCTCGAGTGATTTGCCTTCACCCGTGCGCAGCCCGTAGCGAATCGACAGGATCTCGGCGTCCCGTTCCGGCAGCGTGCAGAGCATCTTTTCGATGAGGTCTCTGCGGAGGCCGGACATGGCATTGTCATGCGGGTCCGATGCGGCATGATCCGGCACGACGTCGTAGAGGACATGCGCGTTCACGGTTTCGTCCATCGGGTGATCGAGCGAAAGAACGCCCTTCGCCAGGCGGGCGATCTCGAGAAAGCGGCGCTTCTTGAGGCCCATCTTCTCGCGCAGTTCTTCCGGAGCCGGTTTCCGGCCCAGCTGCTGCAGCATCTCCCGCTGGATCGTCAGATACTGTTTGATGAGTACGAGCACGTTGGCCGGAATGCGCACCGTGCGACTCTTGTTGACGAGGGCGCGCGTGATAGCCTGGCGGATCCATTTCGACCCGTACGTGCTGAAGCGAAATCCCCGTTCCACTTCGAAGCGCTCCACCGCCTTGATCAGGCCGATGTTCCCCTCTTCGATCAGGTCCTCGAGCGAAAGCCCCATTCCCTGATACCGCTTCGCGATGTTGATGACGAGCCGAAGATTGCGCGAGATGAGCTCCGCGCGCGCTTCCTCGTCACCGCTCTTGACGCGCCAGGCGATCTTCGCCTCGGACTCGCGATCCAGCAGCGAATACCGTCGAATATCGCGAAGATAGATGCCGACTGAGTCCTGCCCCAGTCCTCTTGCGTTTCCCGTTTTGCTCGTTCTCGTTCTCACCGTGTTACCCCCCTCCCGTCCTTGCTTTCGCGGAGACGGCTGGTCATCAGGCACCGGCGACAACTCGGATTCCCAGGCTACACTCAGGCTTCCTTCTTCCCCCTCCTCCCAGGGATTTGAAGGATCCGTGATCCAGTGATACCAAAGCGAATCTCTTGCTGTCGTTCCTGGCATAGGGGTCCTCCAGGTGTTGGGGATCGAAACGGAGTGCCTGGCCCCGCTTCGAGGTGTCATTTGCCAGTTGTCATTGCACGTTGTATGCCAGATCATTCAAAAAGACGGAAAAGAGTGCGTAAGTGGTGAAGAAGCAATGAATTAACGAAAGTTTAGTCGAAGCGTCTCGAAGCAGACGGGCGAAAGGAGCCCCGTGAAAATCGTGTACTAGGTTTACGGTGCGTGAACTTCGGTACCCAGGTCGTTAAGAATGCAGAAGTTGGGGTGTGCACGATGTTCACGCCGCCTCAGGGTACGCGGGAACCACCCTGGGGCGCGTCAGATGCGTTCCACGGCAGATTGCGGGATCCACCCCCGGATCTCGGCCGAAAGGCTGCAGAGGAGCCAGGCGCCTCGCTCGCGATGGACGCGCAGCATGGTTCCTTCGTGAACGAGGAACTCCTGTGTGAACTGGCTGCCGGGGCCGCTTCGCCCCGCGATCTCCGTCGCGATGACGGCCCCGCGATCGATCCCGTTCTGTTCGTACCACGCGAGAGCGAGAAATGCCGCGACGAGAACCGTGAGCCCTCCGAACGACGCGATCGTGCTGCGCACCCCTCCCGCCCGGCGGGACCCCGTGAGTGCCAGCGCGAGCCCCGCGAGCGTGATGGCGTAAAGCACTTCGGCGACGATCAGCCATTCCTTCCAGGTGAGCTGGCGGCTCACCGTCACGAAGAGCTGCCACGGCGGAATCCGCTGCGCTGCCAGATCGCCGTCGAGCGTGCGCTCCGCCAGCAGACGCATGTTCTCCTTGAGGTCGGGGTCGCGGGGCATGATGCGCTTCGCGCGCTCGTAGTTCGCCGCGGCGAGTCCGTACGACTCGCTCCGGTAGTAGGCGTTTCCGAGATTGTAATAGAGAGCCCCGGAGCCGAGGCCGGCCTCGCGAACGGCTTCATACGACGCGATAGCGTCCTCGAAGCGCCCTTCCTGGTAAGCACGATTGCCCTCGGCGAACAGGGAATCGGCCGCGGGAGTGGCGAAAGAGGCCGCCGGTATCGCGATCAGGATCAGCGTCGCCAGGCGAAAGCGGATCATTTCGACCCCCTGCGATGCAGACTGCGCCCGATCGTGACGATCAATTCTTCGGCTTCTTCGAGGAGCCGCCGCCGATCGTCCGGGCTCAGTTCCTCGTTCGCGAAGCGCGCGCGGTCGCAGCGGTCGATCCAGGATGCGAGGTTCGTTACGGTTTCCGGCGGGAGCGAGCGGGATTCGAGTGCGGAGAGTAGTACCCGCTTCGTCATGCCGGAAACCGGGAGATTCATCTTGTCTCTCAGATAGTGAAAGAGAGCCTGCGAGAGCGTGCCCGCAAACTCCTTGTCGCCGGCCGTTTCGCGGATCTTCTGCGCGCCTGCCAGCGCGCGTCGCGCTGACGCGTCCGCCCTTCTCGCGCGGGCGCGCACCGGATCACGGCCGGTTCGCTCCCGGCGAACGCGCGCCAGGAAGACGCCTCCGAGAAGCAGCAGCGGGGCGGCATTGGCAGTCACGAGCAGCCAGCCCGAAACCCGGCTGCCGTTCCGCTTCCATTCGATCGTCGCGGGTTCTTTCAAAAAGCGCAGGTCCTCTTCCATGCGCTCCACTTCGTTCTGTGCGAGTTCGGGGTTGTTGCGCGGACCCTCGACGACCAGCGGGAACGTGCTGCTCGTGTGGGTTACGTACTCCTTCTTTTCCGGATCGAAATAGGAGAAAGAGATCGCGGGGAGTTCATATTCTCCGCCGAAGCGGGGCACGATGACGCGCGTGTATTCCTTCTGCCCCCTCAGCTTGTAGTTCGGTTTCGTCGTACTCGTGTTGGATCCGGAATCGTATACCTTGAAACTCTCGGACAGGACAAGATCCGGAATCGTGGCGGTCGCGACGTTTCCGTCTCCCCAGATCTTCACTTTCAACGTGACGGGTTCGTTCGCCTTCACCTGGTTCCTGTCGACCGATGCCTGGAACTGGAACTTGCCGACGGTGCCGGTGAAACTCGGCGGTCGCCCCTCCTTGGGCAGGGGGAGCACCTGTACCGTGAGCGAGTCGGAATGCATCGTCTGCTTCCCGGAGCGGTTTCGCGCGCCACGCCCCCTGTTGAAGATGTCGAACGGGTCGCCGGAGCGAAACGCGTCAGGTTCGTAGGACAGTTTGGCCGGGCCGATTCCGAGAGGGCCGGCGCTCGTCGGAAAGAGCGCGGTCTTGATTTCGGTGACCCGGTAACGGTCGCCCTTGATGTCCGTGTAGTAGCTGTTCTGCGGCGGGAGGTCTTCCTTCCAGAAGCCGATCGTCGACGGAGGGTCGTATTCGGGATCCGCCCAGAAGCGAATCCGGCTGAACAGCTGAAACGTGAGCGTGATCTGCTCTCCCACGTAGGCCTCGTTCTTGTCGACCTTCGTTCGTATGAAGACCTCGCTCGCTTTCGAGCCGGCGCCACCCGGGCGCTGGCTGTTCGCGGGCGGAGTCTTCCCTTCCACCACCTCGATCGCGATGCGCGTCGTGGACGCTTCTTTTCCCTTCTGCTTGACCGTAACGGGCCCGATCCGAAAACTCCCCTTGTTCCGCGGCGTCAGGATGTAGTTGTACTGAAGGCTCGAAGTCATCCTTCCGTTCACGATCGAAACGCTCTGGGAACTGCCCGCTGTATAGACGCGG
>JABDJQ010000654.1 GCA_013002425.1 Gemmatimonadota bacterium | reverse complement strand
CATCACTGCCGGCTTCCCGAGGACGTTCCGAACGACCTCGAGGAAATTCCGAGACCGCGCGCGATTTATATGGGAAGTATCACGCGCGTGCTCGACTTCACTCTTCTTCGCGACGTGGCCCGGCTTCTTCCCGATGTTTCGTTCGTGTTCGTGGGAGCGGCGCGACTCATCGACCAAGCGATTCGCCCCGTGTTCGAGGAGTGGGCCGACTGTCCGAACGTATATCAGCTCGGGCAGAAACCGGCTTCGGTGCTTCCCTTCTATCTCCAGGAGTCGGATGTCGCTCTGCTGCCCTATCTGATCACCGAAGATACGAAGGAGCGTTATCCGCTGAAGCTCCACGAGTACATGGCGGCCGGGAAGCCGGTCGTCTCCGCCCCTCTCTCGTGCGTGCGGGAGTTCTCGCCGCTCGTCACGCAGGCGACGACCGCCGAGGAATGGGCGGGGGCCATTCGCGCGAATCTGCGCGAAGCGGACTCCGACACGATCGACGAGCGCCGCCGCGCGGCCCGCCGGCACGACTGGAACCGCGTCGTCATGAAACTGGAATCGCTTCTCGGACAGGCCATGAGTTCGACCGGGGCGGACTCCCGGTGAAGATCCTGTTTCTCGCACCGCAGCCGTTCTTCCAGGTGCGCGGGACATGCCTCGCCACGCTGCGCATGCTCGAGACCTTGTCACGCATGGGGCATACGATCGATCTGCTGACGTTTCCCGGCGGGGCCGAACGAAGCGTCGATCACGTGCACGCGCGGACCGTTCCGAATCCGTTCGGAATCCGGCGCGTGCCCATCGGCCCCTCGTTCGCGAAAGCGGTGCTCGACCTTTCGCTCGCCTGCTCGCTGTTCACGTCTCTCGTGCGGCGCCGCTGCGATGTCGTCCATGCGGGGGAGGAAGCCGCGTTCATCGCCGCCCTCCTCTGTCCCCTCTTCCGCGTGCCGTTTCTGTACGACATGGACTCCCATCTTACGGACCAGTTGCGCGAATCCGGTTTCGTGAAGAACCGTTTTCTGCTTCGCGTTCTCGTGCGCTGGGAGAAGTCCGTATTTCGAAGAGCCTCCGCCGTAACCGTGATCACGCCCGGGTTCCGAGAGCTCGTCAACGAGATCCGGGGAGATGACCGCGTTTTTCTGATCGAAGATATTCCGATCGCACAGGAGTGGGGCGATGCGCGTTCTTCACGCCGCACGCTTCGGGCGCGTGAGGCGCTGGCGGACGATCCCGTCGTCGTTTACACCGGGAACCTGGCAACGTATCAGGGGGTCGCGCTGCTTGTCGCGTCGATTCCCGTGGTTCTCGCCAAGCTTCCTTCGGCTCGTTTCGCGATCATCGGGGGTGAGGAACGTGACGTGGAGGATATACGGAAACGCGCCCGCGCACACGGTGTGGAACACGCGGTCATACTCACAGGCGTACTTCCGCTCGAGGTAATCGCGGGTGAACTGGCCGATGCGGACGTGCTGGTCTCGCCGCGCCTCACGGGAGAGAACACGCCGTTCAAGGTCTACGAGTACATGGCGGCGGGGCGACCGGTCGTCGCGACCGACCTTCCCATGCACCGCCCGGTTCTCGGCGAGGAGACCGCGTTTCTTTCTCCGCCGGATCCGGCGTCGTTCGGTGCCGCGATCGTGCGCGCGCTGACGGACAAAGACGAAGCGGCCGCCAGAGCGCGGAGAGCGAAGACGAAGGTGGAGAGCCTGTATTCGATCGAGCAGTATGAGGCGAAGGTTTCAGCGCTCTACTCGTCGCTGGCAGAGGATGCGGGTCACGAGCGCTCGTCGAAGTAGACGGCCAGAGTGTCCGCGATCCGCTCCGCCGCCTTCCCGTCCCAGAGCTTCGGGATCCGCCCGCTCTTTCCTCTTCCCTGCAGGATATCCGCGAGCACGGTCGCGATTTTCTTGCGATCGAGCCCGCAGACTTCGTTCGTTCCCTCGCTGACCGTGATCGGGCGCTCCGTATTTTCGCGGAGAGTAATGCAGGGAATACCGAGCGCGGTCGACTCCTCCTGGATACCGCCGGAGTCGGTCAGCACGACGCGCGCGGCAAGCAGAAGACGCACGAACGTCAGGTAGTTCGCGGGCGGTAGGAGATGAACGCCGGGCGTGTTCTCGAGGGTTTCGCGCAGTCCCGTTTCGCGCAGCTTCGCGGCGGTGCGGGGATGCACGGGAAAGACGAGCGGAATCGTGCGCGCGGAGTCGGCAAGAATCGATACCGCGCGCTGCAGGCTTGCGGGATCGTCGACGTTGGACGGCCGGTGCAGCGTGACGAGCGCGAACGGTTCGGGAACCGCGGGCAGCGGAATCCCGGCGGCTTCCCTGCGATGATGAAACAGCGTGTCGACCATCACGTTGCCGGCGAAGTGGATCTTCTCAGCCGCGATCCCTTCCGCGCGAAGATTGGGCGCCGCGCTCTCTTCTGTCGTGAACAGCAGATCGGAGATCGAATCCGTAAGAATGCGATTGATCTCTTCCGGCATGGCGCGGTCGCGGCTGCGAAGTCCGGCCTCCACATGAGCGACCGGAATACCGCGCTTAACGGCGACGAGCGCGCACGCGATCGTGGAGTTGACGTCGCCTACGACGAGAACGAGATCCGCGTGCTCGCGGTCGAGCAGTTCGTCGAACAGGATCATGATGCGTCCGGTCTGTACGGCGTGGCTGGCCGAGCCGACTTCGAGATCGATATCGGGCGGGCGCATGCCGAGGTCGCGAAAGAAGCTCTGCGCCATGTCTTCGTCGTAGTGCTGCCCCGTGTGAACGAGCCGTGTCGTGAATCCGGGTCGGGCGTCGAGCGCCCGGAGCAGCGGCGCGATCTTCATGAAATTGGGACGCGCCCCCGAAATGAGCATGATCCGTTTGTCAGCCAATACCCTTCTCCCCTGCGATCGTTTCATAGAGCCGCTCCATCGCGCGGGCGTTCTTCGCGGAAGAATAGCGCGTCCGCACCTCGGCGCGGCCCTTCTCCGCGTATCGGTCGCGAAGCGCCGGATCGCGATAGAGCGTCTCGCATGCGTCGGCGAACGCGGAAGGATCGCCGGTCGGGACAAGCGCGCCGTTCACGCCGTTTTCAACGATGTCGGGAATCCCGCCCACCGCGCGCGAAACCACGGGACAGCCTGCCTCCCACGCTTCGAGTAGGACCGTGGGAAGGCCCTCGCGGTCCGACGTGATCGCGAAGACGTGCATGATCCCCAGCCAGGCGCCTACGTTCTGCTGAAAACCGGCGAAATGAAGGTGTTCCGCGAGATCCGCCCCCGCGACCGTTCGCAGTTTCCGCTCTTCCGGCCCCTCTCCGAGAACGAGGGCGGTCGCGGGCACTCCCCGCGACCGGAGTTCCCGCACGACCTCGATCAGAATGTCGAAGCGCTTCTCCGGCGAGAGCCTGCCCGCCGAACCGAGCACGAAGCTCCCCGCCGGGAACGGAGAGACCACGGCCGGAAGGGCGGATCCCGCGTCTTCGCCGCACGGGATCCCGTTCGGGATCGTGATGACGCGGTCCTCGGGCAGAAAACGGAGCAGTTCGCGTCGGACTGCCTCCGAGACGGCGATCGTTCTGTCGAACTG
>JABDJQ010000632.1 GCA_013002425.1 Gemmatimonadota bacterium | reverse complement strand
GGGCAAGGTCGGTCGACTCCCCGAACTCAGAATCGGGGCGAACGCCATGGAAGCGCCGGTCGTGCACTTCACGTTCGAGACGAAGGGCGCGCTCGCCTTCCCGGACATGGCCGGAGTCATCGGCGCGAAGGTTCTTTCCCGCTTCCTCGTCATCGTCGACTATCCGGGGGCGCGCCTGATACTGGAGCCGAACGAAACGAAAGACGACCCTTTCGACTACGACGCGTTCGGGGCTCACTTCGTGAAACGCGACGGGGCCGTCGAAGTCTACGCCGTGCTTCCCGGCACGCCGGCGGCCGAGTGCGGGCTCGAACCGGGCGATCGTGTGCGAACGATCAACGGCCGGTCCGCCGTCGAGATGGGGCTCGAGGCGATCGAGGAGCTGTTCCTGGTCCCTGATGCGGAATGCTCGCTGGAAGTGGACCGCGGCGGGGATTCGATGAAGAAGAAAGCCGTGACACGAAGACTGCTCTAGCCCGTTCCCGCCCCGGCCGGCCCCGTTCCCGCACGGGCTATTTCGTGTAGGCGACACCGATTGAAAACGTCGTGCCGGCAAGCGTGTTCTTCCCGTCCATGACATGGATGACGTCGGCCGTGAACCACGTGCCGTCTGCGATGCGGGCCGCAATGCCGGGGAGCAGCTTCGTGTAGTCGGCCTCGCCCGTGACCGCCGCGAAGTCTCCCGCCGCCGCGATCTCCCCCCGGCTCCTCACGATATCGACCGTGATCTTCGCGAGAAACGCGGGAGTGGACCAGCCGGCTTCCGCCTCGTACAGCAGTTCGTTCTCCGCATCGCCCCCCCTGGCCCGTATGCCGACGCCCCCGGTCACATAGACGGGGACCGGATAGAAGCTGTATCCCATGAGGGCTTTCACGTCGGCGTCCCCTTCACCGTTCCCGAGCGGCGGTTCCCCGGCCGGCGGTTCCACGTCATAGCCGAGGGGCAGCTTCGCCGACGCCTGAATCGCGAGCGCCACGGGACGGGCCGCGATCCGATAGCGGAATCCGGCCATGAGGTCTCCCGGGCCGAACGTCGACCCGTCGATTTCCCGCCGGCTCCCGCTCTCCTAGTTCAGCGTGTAGCGGGAACTCACGTTCTTCACGGCCACGTTCCCGATCAGCGTCACGCCGTCGATGACGCCGTATTCGAGGTAGGCCGACACGTTCACGTCGCGAAACTCGCCGTTCGTGCGTTCTTCGTCCTCGATCGTGGCGAACAGGTCGATTTCGTTCCCGTCGCTGTCGAATTCGCGGTCGGTGTTCAGATAATTGCCCGAAATCTTGAAGAAGTAGCCTTTTTCCGCCTGCGTCCAGGCGCCCGCCAGTGCCGGCTCAGAGCCCAGAAGAAGAACGAACGCGGCCAGAAGCCCGGGTGTGTGTGTGTGTCGCTTCATCTTTCGATTCTATCAGTGGGAACGCCGGCGGGAAACCCCGCGGGGATGATTGCGAATGTAGTGGCGCCCCTTCCCTTGCGGAAAGGGGCACCGGAATCAGCGGCCGGCGGAACCTGCAGCTCGACGCGGCGAACCGCGTAAGCGCGTGACGGGCCATCCATGCACCCCGTTGAAACCCGTCGCTCACTCGCGTGAGAGGCCCGCCTGAAACACACCGATTCATTCAATCAGTTGCGAAAGGGGCCGGGATCTTACACACAACGTGCCGGATTGCGACCCTGCAGGGGATTTACGGGACGGGAATCCAGTATGTGACCTTCGCGGCGAGGAAATTCTCCCCCTCGGCCGAGAAAGTGTCGGCGAGGTCCTGGCCGCCGACCCGGCTCCCCTCTTCGAAGAAGTCCGAGCGGTTCTGCTGCCAGACGAGGAAGAAAGTGCTTCCGCGGCGCCACTCCCAGCGCACGACGAAGTTGCTGCGGAACGACAGGAAGTTGAAGTCGTCGTTTTCGAGCTCGAACTCTTCCGCGCCGTCCGTGACGACACGCGTGCCGTCTTCGAGGATTTCGAGTTCGGTGCCGCCCTCCTCGCCGTACGTGATCAGCGTGCGGGCGCCGGGCGCTTCGAGTTCACCGTAGTCGTAGAAGTGGCCGCTTGCCACGAACGGCTCCGCGTACACTTCCAGCGAAAGGTCGGGGGTCAGCGAGTAGTTCAGGCGGAACGTCGTGGCGAGTGTCGTGCGGTTGATCCACGAGAAGATATAGCGGTTGCCGAACGTGTCGCCCGGGCGAAGCGATCCGGCGGCGCGCGGTTCGGTCGCGATGTACTGCCGGCCGTCGCTGCTGCGCGAGTAGCGCGGGCTCGCGGATATCTCCCAGCGCGTCCCCGGCTTCACGGAAACCTGGCCGCTGATGTTGTAGTTCCACGTACCGAGTTCGTCGCGCGTGTAGTTCGTGTTCATGTTCCAGAACGTGTCGCTCGCCCAGTTGTTCTGCGTGCCGAACCAGATGTTGTACACGTCCAGCGTTTCCATGAGCGGTCCGCCGCGCGTCCAGTTGTCGGCTTTGTATCGCGGTGCGTACCAGACGCCGGCCCAGCTCGACCAGAAGTTCCTCCAGCCGCCGTTCAGTTCGAACGAACCGCTGACGCGCTGCCGTTGCCAGCCGTGATTCCAGGCGGCGTTTCCGAACATCGCGATGCTGTAATTGCGGAAGATCGAACCGGGCTTCGTTTCACGATACCGCACGTTGGCCCAGGTGTCGATGTCGTCGCCCTGGGAGAGCCGGCCGACGTCGTTAATTTCGAATCCGGGCGACTCCGATCCGCCGCCGAGGCCCCAGAGCCAGTGGTCGCCGGAGTTTCTCTCGAACCAGAGACTGCTCGCATAGCCGGACATCGTCGTGCGCGAAGAATCGACTTCGACGTAGTCGGCATCCGGGCGCTGGAAGTAGCGCCTGCTCGAACGCTGCGCGCGCAAAATCGCGGTCGAGTCGCCGCTGATATGAGAAAAGCCGACGTTCCCGCCGAGCAGATACTGGCCGCCGTTGAACCGGATGCGCCAGTCGCCGCCCCCGGCGAACGCCTGTTCGTTCAGCAGCTCGCGCAGTTCCTCCGTTCCCCCGAAGTCGCGCGCCATCGCCGTCATCGTGACGCCCACGGTCGACTGGTCCTCGCCGAACTCCTGTTCGAGCCGCCCCACGTTGTAGTTCGTAAGAGGCGCTACCTTGATCTTCGAAAACGTATCCGTGGACTCGGTGTAGACCTCGGCGTATTCGCGCGACGTCACGGCGGTCAGCGCGCCGACCGAAAGGCCGCTCGCAAGCCGCCCCGTCATCTTGGCGGACCCCAGAATCGTGGCGTTGTTCGGGCGTGAAACGAAATCGCCGTCGGCATCGCCGCGCGGACGGGCGCCGATCCGGCGCGAGTAGAAGAAGTTCGAACCGTTCCCCTGAAGAAGCCGGCTCCCCTCGATGAAGAACGGACGTTTCTCGTCGAAAAACGTTTCGAACGCGCTCAGATTCACTTCGGCCGGATCGGCTTCGACCTGGCCGAAATCGGGATTGAACGCCGCCTCGAGCGTGAGGTTCGGGCCGAGCCCCACTTTGAGGTCCGCGCCGGCTCTTCCTTCGAAATCCTGCCCGTCTTCAAACGGATCATCTTCGTCGAAGTCGTTCGTGAACGTCGCGTCGCTCGCGAAATACGGCTGCAGCTCGATGCGCCGCGACGGTCGAATCCCGCGGAGACCGTGCAGCGTGCCGAAACGCGACGACCATCCGGTCTCCTCTTTCGGAATGTACACCCAGTACGAGTCCTCATTGATCGAGGGGGTCCAGCGGTTCATGTTGAGCCCCCACACCTGCTCCTCGACGTCCTGGAATCGCAGCTGCGAGAACGGAATCTTCATTTCCGCCGTCCAGCCGTGCTCGCCCTGTTCCGTACTCGCCTCCCAGACCGGATCGTACGAGTACTCGCGGTTCCCCTCGCTGTCGCTCGGATGATAGTAGTCGACGCGCACGCCGGTCGCCGTCACGCAGAAGCTGTAGGACGTGCGCCGATTATTATAGGTGTCAAGTGTTACGATGATGCGTTCTGAGTTGCCCGATCGGTCGCGGCGCGAGACCGTGGCCCGAATGTCGTTCGGTTCCCGTTTGTAAAGGCGCGCGCCTACGTAAAGAAACTCGTTGTCGTAAAGAAACGAGATCTCGGTTCGTTCCGCCGACGGGTCGCCTTCGGCGGGATCCTTCTGCGTGAATCCCGCAACGAACGGCGCCTCGGTCCAGACGGGGTCGTCGAGCCGGCCGTCGAGTTCGATCGCGTGCGGCTCGATCCGCACGGCGTTCGCGGTCATCGACGAGCGCTCTCCCGCCGCGGGGACGGCCAGGATCAGAAGACAGAATATGGCGAGACAGAGGGGCATCGGCATTCCCGGGTTCGAGACGGGGGGCAAATCGGCATTCGCCCCCTGTGCTTTGAATAGACGAGCGG
>JABDJQ010000617.1 GCA_013002425.1 Gemmatimonadota bacterium | reverse complement strand
GCCGTACATCGTGGCGTTCTGGACGTCGTGGTGCGGTCCTTGCGGCGACGCGATGCCCGTACTCACGGAACTCGGCGAAAATGGCATCGCCGATCACGATGTCCCCATCGCCCCGGTCCGTATTCTGCACATGACGGCCGATCGCGATCCGTGGTCGGCCCGCGCCTTCGCGACGCGGAACGCGCTCCCGCCCGAAGACGTGCTGTTTCTTTCGAGCGACCCCGATCGCCAGGAGGCGTTTGCGGAAGCGCTTTCGCTCGCATCGCTCCCCCTCTTTCTGCTTGTCGATGCGGACGGGAATGTCGCGTATCGGACGGACGGGTACGACGGAAACGCGTTCGCGTTCGAAACAACGCTCGGGGAGTGGCTGAAGGAGGCATTTTGACCCGGAAGAAGATGACCGAAAGCGGAACACGTTTCGAGACTCTGATCGAGTCGAGAAGGGCGCTCTACGAGAATTCGCCGCTCGCGATTCTCGAATGGGACTGGGAGGGGAAGCTTCTGGTCTGGGCGGGGCGCGCCGAGGAGCTGTTCGGCTGGAAGGCCGAAGAGGTCGTCGGAAAGCGGTGGGACGAAACCGGGTTCTTCCTCGAGGACGATCTGGAAATGGTACGCAAAAACCTCGGCGACCTTCGTTCGCGGCGCTACTCCAATCAGCTCAGCCGTCATCGCACGAAAGACGGCCGCCAGGTGTACTGCGAGTGGTTCAACTCGATTCTGTTCGACGACGGCAAGCGCGGCGGACACGTGATCTCGTACGTGCAGGACGTGACGGACCGGCGCCGGGCGGAAAAACGCCTCATCGAAAGCCACGACCGGTTCGAGAAGATCGCGGCGCAGATTCCGGGCGGAATCGGCCAGCGGATCGTGACGAGCGACGGGAAGCAGTACTTCTCCTATCTCAGTCCCGGGGCGCAGAAGCTGCTCGGCGTGAAATGGGAAGACGCGCAGAAGGACGCCGGCGTCGTTTCGGCCAACATCCACCCCGAAGATCTCCCCCGGTTTCAGGAGGCCGTCGAGTACGCGCTGAAAACGATGAAGCCCGTGAACTGGCAGGGCCGTTTCATCGACGGGCCGGAGGTCCGGTGGCTTCAGATCATGTCGCAGCCGACCGCGCGACCCGATGGCGCCGTCGTTTTCGACGGTTTCATTACGGATGTCACGTGGCGCAAGCTCGCGGAAGAGGCGCTCGCGATCAGCGAGGAGAGGCTCCAGTTCGCGATCGACGGGGCCCAGGACGGCGTATGGGACTGGGACGTGCGAACGGGGAAAGTGATCTACAGCGAGCGGTGGGCCGCCATGCTCGGCTACGACGTGCGCGACCTTCCCCAGGATTTCTCGACCTGGGAGTCGCTGGTCCACCCCGATGATATCCCGGCGTCGATGGAGAAGATCGAGCGCCATCTCTCGGGGGAGGACGAGTATTACGAGACCGAGTTCCGGATGAAGGCGAAGAACGGCGAATGGCGCTGGATCCTGGCCCGCGGCAAGATCGTCAAGCGGACGGAGGATGGCGAGCCGCTTCGGATGACCGGAACGCACAAGGACATCCAGCAGGACAAGATCGACGCGGAAACGCGCGTGCGGCTCGAGCGCCAGCTCGCCGAGGCGCGCACGATGCAGGCGCTCGGCGTCATGGCGGGCGGCGTGGCGCACGACTTCAACAACATCCTGACGGCCATCATCGGGTTCTCCGAACTCTTGAAGCACGACCTCGCCGGCGACGAGGAGTCGCTCGAGAACGTGAACGAGGTCCTGACCGCGAGCAAGCGGGCGAAAGTGATCATCCAGGAGCTCATCACGTTCAGCCGCACGGGCAGGCTGAATCGCAAGACAGGGCTCGTAAGCAACGCGATTGACCGCTCTCTCTCCCTCGCCGGTTCGAAGCTCATGAAGAACGTCGAGATCGAGACGCACGTCACGGAGGACGAGCCCAGGGTTCTGATCGACAAGTCACAGATCGATCGCGCGCTCATGAATCTCGTCCTGAACTCCGCGCAGGCGATCGGCATGGACGGAGGCCGGATCGATATCAGAGTCGAGCAGGTCATTTTCGGCGAGAGCGGCGAGGAAGACGGGATCAGCCTGAACCCCGGTCGGTACGTCCGGCTCGTCGTGGAAGACAACGGCGCAGGCATGACGCCCGATGTGCTGAAGCGCGTCTTCGAGCCGTTCTACTCGACGAAGCCGTCGTCGATCGGCATCGGTCTCGGCCTGGCGGTAGTGCAGGGAATCGTGAGCGCGCATCATGGCGCGATCACGATCGAAAGCGAGCCGGGGGAGGGGACCGGCGTCTCGATTTTCCTGCCCTGCGTCGAGGAATCGGACGCCGCCGAGTAGAAATCCGCTCCTCCCGGTCGTTCATGCCTAAAAAATTCCCTGCCCCAATCTGTTGTAATCACGTCGCTTTCGACTTTCTCAAATCCGCGGCCATTTTTTCTTTGACAGGATCCGGACGCAGAGATTAGATTCCGAAACTACCAGTAGATGTTGTGCCTGTCGAAGGCGCTAAGCACTATATGTAGAGTCCTTTGTTCCGGATCTCTCATCGGAATTAAGAACGATTCAGAGCTAACTTATTGGTATTAATTCGGTTATCTAAAAACAGACAACCGGACGGCTGAGGATTCCTGTCTCCGCCTCGAAAAGACTTGACATTTGTTTAGTGTTTGTTGAGACTCGGTCCCCCGTCCCGACGAAAAACAACTCGGATTACGAGATCTTCGACGGCTCCGTTGCCCGGTGGGGCCGCCGGCGATTTTACCTGTTTATGCAGACCGGCAAACCTGCAGCATTGCAACCCAGGGGGGGGAACGAAGTGAGTGGTGGCAGAAAGAAACTGTCCGAAGAAGCGACGGGAGCAGCGGTCCTGCAATCCCGCGCGCAGTCTCCCGATCGCGCTTCCGTGAAAGGACTCTCTTTCGAGCGGGTCTATACGACGGAAGGCGTCCACCCGTACGACGAGGTGGAATGGGAGAAGCGTGACGCTTCGATCCAGGGTGAGGAGGGGCGAACGGTATTCGAGCGCAAAGATCTCGAATTCCCCACGTTCTGGTCGCAGCTCGCGACGAACGTCACCGTGTCCAAATACTTCCATAAAGTGAAGCCGGACGGAAACGGCGAGCGGAGTCTTCGTCAGCTCATCGACCGAGTTGCGAACACGATCACCCAGTGGGGTGACGAAGACGGGTACTTTGCGACGGACGAAGATCGCGAAGTCTTCCGCCACGAACTGATCTATCTGCTCCTGCATCAGAACGCCTGCTTCAACAGTCCCGTATGGTTCAACGTCGGTATCGAAGAGAAGCCGCAGTGCTCGGCGTGTTTCATCAACGCCGTCGAAGATCGCATGGAGTCGATTCTCGAACTCGCGAAGACCGAAGGCATGCTTTTCAAGTGGGGCTCGGGAACGGGGTCGAACCTTTCGACGATCCGTTCGTCGCGCGAGTTTCTCTCGAGCGGGGGCACGTGCTCCGGTCCGGTTTCGTTCATGAAGGGTTACGACGCGTTCGCCGGCGTCATCAAGTCGGGCGGCAAGACGCGCCGCGCCGCGAAGATGGTGATTCTGAACGCGGAGCATCCGGACGTCGTCGACTTCATCGACTGCAAAGCCGCCGAAGAGAAGAAGGCGTGGATTCTGATCGACAAGGGATACGACGGCAGCCTCGACGGAGAAGCGTATCAGTCGATCTTCTTCCAGAACTCGAACAACTCGGTGCGCGCGAACGACAAGTTCATGCAGGCCGTCGTCGACGACGGCGATTGGAATACGCGCGCGGTGGCGGACGGGCAGATCGTCGATACGTATTCCGCGCGCGACATCATGTACAGGATCGCGGACGCCACCCATGTGTGCGGCGATCCCGGCATGCAGTTCGACACGGCGATCAACGACTGGCACACGTGCCCGAACACGGACCGCATTCACGCGTCGAATCCGTGCAGCGAGTACATGTTCCTCGACGACACCGCGTGCAATCTCGCGTCGATCAATCTCATGCGCTACCGCCAGGATGACGGTTCGTTCGACACCGCGCGCTTCGCGCATACGGTCGACGTCATTCTGACGGCGCAGGAGATCTTTGTCGACCGCGCGAGTTATCCGACGCCCGCGATCGACAAGAACTCGCACGACTTCCGTCCGCTCGGGCTCGGCTACGCGAACCTCGGGGCGCTTCTGATGTCGAACGGCCTTCCGTACGACGGCGATGACGGGCGCGCGTATGCCGCCGCGGTTACGTCGCTTCTGTGCGGGCGCGCGTATCGCCAGTCCGCGAAGATGGCGGCCGTGCGCGATCCGTTCAACGGCTACGAGAAGAACCGGAAGCCGATGCTGCGCGTGATCGGGAAACATCGCGCCGCCGCGTACGAGATCGACGCCGACACGCTGCCCTCGAAGCTCTGGACCGAAGCCACGCGCGCCTGGGACGAAGCTCTCGAACTCGGAAGAGAAAACGGGTATCGCAACTCGCAGGTGACCGTGCTCGCGCCGACCGGCACGATCGGTTTCATGATGGATTGCGACACGACTGGAGTCGAACCCGACATCGCGCTCGTCAAATACAAAAAACTCGTCGGCGGCGGCGTCATGAAGATCGTGAACCAGACCGTGCCGCAGGCGCTCAAGGTTCTCGGTTACGACAGCGCGCAGATCGTGAACATCCTCGATTACATCGACGCGAACGACACGATCGAAGGCGCGCCCGGCCTGAAAGATGCCGACCTCGCCGTTTTCGACTGCGCGTTCAAGCCGAACACGGGCGTGCGTTCCATTCATCACATGGGTCACATTCGCATGATGGGCGCGGTGCAGCCGTTCCTGTCGGGCGCGATTTCCAAAACCGTGAACATGCCGACCGAAGCGACGCCGGAAGAGATCATGGACGCGTACATCCAGGCGTGGAAGCTCGGCGTGAAAGCGGTGGCGATCTATCGCGACGGTTCGAAGCGGACGCAGCCTCTCACGACGATGGACGAAGGGGAGTCGGGCAAGGCGCGCGACGAGAAGGGCGCGAAGGCGCAGCGCAGAAGACTGCCCGACGAACGCCATTCGATCACGCACAAGTTCAGTGTCGGCGGACACGAAGGGTATATCACGGTCGGTCTCTATGAAGACGGCCTGCCGGGCGAGATCTTCATCACGATGTCGAAGGAAGGCTCGGTCGTTTCGGGTCTCATGGACGGCTTCGCGACGTCGATCTCGATGGCGCTCCAGTACGGTGTTCCGCTTACGGTGCTCTGCAACAAGTTCAGCCATATGCGCTTCGAGCCGTCGGGATTTACGAACAACAAAGAGATTCCGATTGCGAAGTCGGTCACGGATTACATCTTCCGCTGGCTCGACCTCAAGTTCATGCAGCAGGACGCGGCCGAAGAATCGATGGACGAAGAAGGCGTACCGCTCGACCGGAACGATCTGTTTGCGGGCGCGCTGACGATCAAGGATCTCCCCGAAGCGGAGCCCGATGTGGACAATCGCATCAAGGGCGCGTTCGAGGGAACGAGAGCGGAGCTGCGCGTGGAGGAGAAACGTATCTTCCAGTCGCAGTCCGACGCGCCGCCGTGCTACAACTGCGGCGAAATCATGGTTCGCAACGGCGCTTGCTACAAGTGTCTGAATTGCGGTTCCGTTCACGGCTGCTCTTAGGAGCGTGCGGTGAAAATCTATACGAAGACGGGAGACGACGGGAATACGTCGCTCTATGGTGGGGTGCGGACGGGAAAAGACGATCTTCGTGTAGAGGCTTACGGGACTGTCGACGAGCTGAACAGTGCGGTGGGAGTGATCCTGTCGCAACTGCGGAAGAATGATGGTGCTGGTCCGGGTTCGGATCTGACCCGGATTCAGCACCATCTCTTCCGGCTCGGCGCCGAACTCGCCGACCCGAAGGGGAAGGCGAAAAGCCGAAAGATCGGGCAGGGCGAGATCGAGGGTCTCGAAACCGCGATCGACGGCTACGAAGAGAATCTCCCCGCGCTCACGCAGTTCATCCTTCCCGGCGGTTCACCCGCCGCATCTTCCGCACACAAAGCACGCTCCGTTGCCCGGCGCGCCGAACGCGTCTGTGTCAATCTCGCGCGCCGCGACGAAATCTCGCCGCATATCATCGTCTATCTGAACAGACTCAGCGATTTCCTGTTCGTGCTCGCCCGCGCCATCAACCGCGAAGAGGGAGTGGAAGACACGCCCTGGGACGCGGAGGTTTAGAATAGCGCTTGCCGCGAGCAGGCCCTGCCGCGACTCTTTGTGTGAAGGGAGTCGGCCGTGTCTCATCATGTCGTCATTATCGGTGGTGGATTCGGCGGTCTTGCCGCCGCGCGGGCGCTTCGACGCAAGGACGGGATCCGCGTTACGCTGATCGACCGCCAGAACTACCATCTCTTTCAGCCTCTCCTCTATCAGGTGGCGAGCGGCGGCCTCTCGCCGGCCAACATCGCGTATCCGCTGCGCACGATCTTCAAAAAGAACAAGAACATCGGCGTGCTTCTGGGCGACGTGATCGATTTCGATCTCGACGGCCGGTGCGTGATCCTGGCGAACGGCACGGGCGACGAGGAGTCGTTGCAGAACCGTGTCTCCTACGACTCGCTGATCATTGCTTCGGGCGCGGTGAATCACTACTTCGGCAATGACGACTGGGAGAAGACCGCCCCGGGCCTCAAGACGATCGATGACGCAAAGGCGATTCGCCGCAAGATCTTTCTTTCGTTCGAGCGGGCGGAGCGTGAGACCGACGAAGCACGCAGGCGCGCGCTCTGCACGTTCGTGGTCGTGGGGGCGGGCGCGACGGGCGTCGAGCTCGCGGGCGCGATTCGCGAGATCGCCGTGCACACGCTGCGCGAGGAGTTTCGCCGGATTCAGCCCGACAATGCACGCGTTCTGCTTGTCGAGTTCGCGGATCGAGTTCTGCCGCCGTACGACGAGAAGCTGTCGGGGGCCGCGGAGCGGTCGCTTCGCAGGATGGGGGTCGAAGTGCGGACGGGGGCGAAAGTGACCGCGCTCCACGAAGGCTGTGTCGAAATCGAGAAGGGCGGCGCGAGCGAAATCATCGAAACCGAAAATGTACTCTGGGCGGCCGGGATCGCGGCCTCGCCGCTCGCGGGCCTGCTGGCGGATAAGACCGGGACGAAAGTCGCGCGCGGCGGTCGCTTTCCGGTCGAGCCGAATCTGACGATCCCGGGGCATCCGGAAGTCTTTGCGATCGGCGATATGACGTATCTCATGCAGGAGAACGAGAAGCTCGTGCCCGGCGTGGCGCCGGCGGCGATGCAGCAGGGCGAGTTCGCGGCCCGCGTGATCGAAGCGCGTGTGCGGGGCAGGAAGAAGGAGCCGGCGAAGTTCCGGTACATCGATCGGGGGAGCATGGCCACGATCGGGCGCGCCGCGGCGGTCGCGGAAGTCGGAAAGCTGCGTTTCGACGGCTATCCCGCCTGGCTGGCATGGCTTTTCCTGCACGTCATGATGCTCGTGACGTTTCAGAATCGCATTCTCGTGCTCGTGCAGTGGGCGTGGAACTACCTGACGTGGTCGCGGTCTGCGCGGCTCATCACGCGTGACGGGCGGGCGGGCGGCGAGTAGACGAACGGGGATGCGCGCGATAAGTGGGATAAGTGCGGTGAGTGCGGTGAGTGCGGCGAGTGCGGCG
>JABDJQ010000611.1 GCA_013002425.1 Gemmatimonadota bacterium | reverse complement strand
CTGCTGCGGGAATCGGCTCTCGGTCTCGCTGGCAAAAAGGTCTCCCGCCTCTTTGTACTCGTACCGCGTAACCGCCAAAACGGTTCCGTCTCTTTTTGCCACACGGCGCTCGGCGAGCGAAACGGGGTCCGGATCGACGAGCACGATTTCCTCCAGTCCGTCGTCGCGGGTCAGAGTCAGCCTGTACCGTCCCGAAGCGGCATCGATGCCGTGTGCCTTGACGCGCTCCGCCCGGAAGAGGGCGTCGCCTCCCGCGTACGGCGACAAGCCGTAACGGGCGTCATGGAGCGACAGACCGCCGGTCGCGACGGCCCGGAGCTCTTTGCCGCCGACAGGGCCGGACACCGGGGGCTCGTCCGGAAGCGTGATCTCGCCCCATCCGTCCTTCTCTACATAGTGGAGGGTGCCCGAGCCGAGACCGAGAGGCCCGCCGACCGTGCAGTCGATCCGGAAGCGATCGGGATGCTCGTAATACGAAACATAGTGGACGAAGTGCTTCTGTGTTTCCCACTCGAGCAGAAGCGTGCCTTCGATATGGAACGAACGGATCGATTCGGATTTTGCGCGCAGGTCGTCGAGCGTGAGTTCGAGTGCGGAAGCGGTAAGAAGCGATGCGGGCTCGCTGCGAGGTCCCGCGCATCCGATCGCGAGCGAACCCGCGAGAAGCACGGCGAACTTAATCGATCGATTCATCGAGCGACTTCAGTTTCTTCCGCACCACCTCGGGGCGGTTCGTAAGCGAAAGCAGTTCCGCATACGTTTCGCGCGCCTTCTCGCGGAAACCGGCGGCAACGTAGGCGTCGGCGAGATGTTCGACGATGATCGGGTCTTCGTACTTTCCGCCCGTGGCGCGTTCGAGTTCCACGACCGCCTGATCGTATTCGCCGCGCTGATAGTAGACCCAGCCGAGGCTGTCGCGGAAATACGGATTCTCGGGCTCCATCGAAAGCGCCAGCGAGATGAGCGCCTCCGCTTCGTCGAGCTTGATGCCCTGTTCCGCGTACATGTATCCGAGGAAGTTCAGCCCGGGCGCGTGCTGCGGGTCGATACGGATCAGTTCGATCAAAGTGGAGGCCGCGTTGTCGTAGTTGCCCATTCTCTCTTCGAGAATGCCCTTGCTGAATAGAAAAGCCGGCGCTCGCGCCCCCCTGTCGTAAGCCCCGTTCAGAAACCGAATCGCTTCTTTGTCACGGCCCCCGCTCGCATACGCGTCGCCGAGCAGGAGCAGATGGTTGACCCCCCCTTCGTCGAGGCGCGCGGCCGCCTGCCGGGCGAGTTCCGCGCGATCGTTCTCGCCGCTCTGGTCGAGCGCGTAGGAGAGCTTCGTCCAGGCCCAGAGGTCGGCCTTGTTCTGATTCAGGATGCGCCGCAGGAGCGCGGTCGCCACGTCGTGCATGTCATTTTCGAGCGCCGTCTCCACGCCCTTGTAGGCGAAGCCGACATGTTCCGGATCCGCTTTCCACGCCAGGCCGTAGGATCGCATTGCCTGCTCGGGCATGCCGAGTTCTCGATAGAGATCGCCGACCTCTTCCAGAAAGTCCGGCTCGCCGGGCGACAGCGCGAGGAACCCGTTCGCGTGCTCGAATGCGGTTTCGTACTCGCCCTGGTCGCGATAAATGTAGAAGAGGCGGCGTCTGGCCTCTTTCGGACGGATGTCTCTCGCCAGCGCGTCCTCCCAGAGCGCGGCCGCGTCCTGCCTGCGGCCCATCTGTCCGTAAAGCCTCGCGAGGGCGACGAGAATGCGCGGATTGCCTTCGGAGATCTCGTAGGCGCGGCGGTAGTGCACTTCGGCTTCTTCGAGCCGCTTCGCGTTCCAGAGGAACTCGCCGAAACGCGCGCGATAAAAAATGTTGGTCGAGTCGAGCAGAACGGCTTCCTGAAGCGAAAGCACGGCGTCGTGCTCGTGTCCCGCCGAACCGTGAAGAACGGACAGCAGGTAGGCGGCATCGGCGCTGCGGGCGTTCGCTTTCTTGAACTTCTCGAGCCACGCGATTCCGTCGAGCGTTCGCCCCCCTTCCAGATACGACTTGGCGATGATCTCGAGCATCTCCTCCTGGTCGGGGTCGAGGCGGAGCGAATACTCCGCATGTTCGATGGCGAGCCGGACGCTCTTGTTGTCGAAATGGAGGCGCGCAAGACTGGCATGCGCCCATGCAGTTTCCGGGGCGATCGCGACGAGCTTCTGATAGGTCGCGACGGCTTCTGCCGAACGGCCGGCGGATTCCTGATATCGACCCAGGATGGCCAGACCCTCGGGGTCTTCCGTCAGACGATACTGCTCGAGAGAGTCGAGAACGAGATTGTCCGACTCGTCCCATTGCCCCTGGACCGGGGGGACCGGGAGTACGACAAGCACGGCGATGGCGAAGTAAATGGCTCTCTGCAATGGATCGGTTCTCCTGCGGACGTCCGGGTGCCGTATCGATCGGATTCGGTCAAGATACCGGATCGGATCTCCCGCGGCAACCGGGGGTGTAAGGCCTGGACCCGTGGGGCTCGGATTGACTCGTTTCCCCGGTTCCGTTACATTTCAAACACGCTCGAACCCTTTGGGAGTCAACCCGATGACACTCCGTTTGTTCCGCACTCCTGTCGTTCTGGCGGCCGCAATGGCATCTTTGCTCTCTTTCTCCTTCGGCTGCTACACGGTGGTTCGTCACCCCCAGTCGATGCAGGTCACCCAGAGAGTGGACGAAAGCGGCCACACGAACGGCGGCGGAGCGTGTAATGATTGCCATTTCGAGAGCGAGTGGCTGGGTTACTTCGATCATCCCCTGATTTACGGGTTCGGCGGCTACGCCACCCACGAACGCTGGTACGACTTCTACGACAGGCCCTGGTGGTATGACAATTACTGGGATCACGACGACGGACAGGGAGGAACCCCGGGTTCCCCGTTTCCCGAGGGCGCGGCAAGCAGCTGGACGCGCCGTCCCCGCGTTCGCGGTGAGGCCCCTGTAATCGATCCGGGCGTTCCGCCGTCTACGCAATCCGGGTCGACGGGCGCATCGAGTACGACGCCCGCCTATTCGACGCCGAGCACTCAGCCATCGTCAGGTTCCGGCGAAGCCAGGGAGAACGAACCCGCGTCCTCCTACGACAAGAAAAAACGAACCCCCCGTTAACAGAAACAGAGAGAGAACGAGATGAAACGGTTCCTGATCAGCGCCGCTTTGATCGGCAGTTCCGCAGTTACGGCGTGGGCCGACGGACACCCTTATACCGAACTGGAAATACCGACGCCCAGCCTGGTCGGCTCCCACGCGCGCCCTCTCGGGATGGGCGGCGCGCACATTGCCGTCGCGGAGGACGCTTCGGCCATGACATGGAATCCCGCGGGGCTGGCCGGCGTGCG
>JABDJQ010000558.1 GCA_013002425.1 Gemmatimonadota bacterium | reverse complement strand
ACAACGCATCGCGCGGAGGAGGCTTCGCGGTCACTACCGTGCAGGCCGGCCCGAACTTCTATATCGGCAATCACCGGGGCGCGACCGGAACGTATGAAGAACTGCGACCGGGCCGCCAGGACCCGCGCTTCGAGGGCGCGGACGCCAGGGCGATTGCCGAAGAGGAGTCGGGGCGTACCCTGACGGCTGCCGAGGTATCGCAGTTCTGGGTTCGTCAGGCGCTCGCCGAAATGGGGGAAGCCCCCGGCGAATCGCTCGCGCTTATGATGCGCAAGCTGCGTCTCGCGTGGAATCAGTACGAAGTACCCGACGCCTGGGGGATGGCGTTCTATCGCGAACAGTCGCGCGCGTTCCGCTTTCTCGCGCCGCTTCACTTCGGCGTCGTCGCACCGCTCGCGATTCTCGGTCTCGCCGCGTCGCTCCGCGGAAAGCGTCGTCGCGCGGTCCTCTGGTTCGCCGCGGCCGCCGCGGGAGTCACGGTTTTCGTCGCCCTGTTCTACATCTTCGGGCGCTATCGCGCGCCGCTCGTTCCCGTTCTGATTCCGGTCGCCGCCTGCGGCATTCTCGCACTCGTTCGGGCTCTGCGCGCGCGCGACACGTCCGCCCTCGGAAAGTATGGCGCGGTGCTCGCCGTCTCGATGATCGTCATCAATATCCCCATGCTCGAAGAGCCGCTCGAAGAAAGCGTGTCTTTCGTAAACGCCGCGCTCTTTCATATCGACCGCGAGGAGTGGGAGCCGGCGGAACGTTACCTGCAGTCCGCCCTTGCGCTCGACCCGCAGAGCCCCTCCGGCTATCGTGAACTCGGGCGCGTTCTGATCGCGCAGGAGAAGTTTCAGGAGGGGGCCGTCGCGCTCGACCGCGCCGCGCAGCTCGCGCCGGGCTGGGTCAACCCGCGCATCGACAAGGGAGAGCTTCTGATGCGGTTCGGTCGATTCGACGAAGCCCTGATCGAATACCGCGAGGCGGATCGCCTGCTGCCCGGGAACGAGTTCATCCGTGGTAGACTCGCCGAGCTCGAACGGAGAGCCGGCACGGGCCAGGCGCCGCCTCCCCGCTGAGCCTCACGGCCCCGAATTCTCCCTTTACAATAGACGGGCGTCCTGTTGTATACTGTTTTGTCTGACCACAAGCCCCTCTCACGGGGCGGTCTACCAAATCGTAACCGATTGATTTTTGGATAGTTAGTAGAAGGAGATCCTCGATGGCCCGCAAATGCCAGATTACCGGAAAAGGGCCGCTGACCGGTAACAACGTCTCGCACGCCCATAACAAGACGAAGAGACGCCAGCTTCCGAACCTCCAGTGGAAGCGCATCTTCGTCCCCGAACTGGGCCGCACCGTACGCGTTCGTCTTTCGACGCGCGCCCTTCGCACGATCACGCGCAAAGGCTTCATGGCCTTCCTGCGCAGCGAAGGCATGAGCCTCCGCGACGTCACCCGCTAGGGTTCGCGGGAAGAACAAGATAAAGATAGAGAAACGCCGCCTCCAACTGGAAGCGGCGTTTCTGCGTTCAGAAATCTCGCGCGATCTTCGTCTGTCTCCCTACTGTTTGACGTCGAGCAGTTCCACGTCGAAGACGAGCGTCGCGTTCGGCGGAATGACGCCACCCGCGCCGCGCGCGCCGTAGCCGAGTTCCGAGGGAATGAAGAGAACGCGCTTTTCGCCGACCTTCATGTCCTGGAACGCGAGATCCCATCCCTGAATCACGCGTCCGACCCCGATCTGCGTTTCGAACGGCTGGCCGCGATCGACGCTCGAATCGAACTTCGTGCCGTTCAGCAGATAGCCCGTGTAGTGGGCCGAGATCGTCTGCCCCTTGGTCGGGACCGCGCCGTCGCCTTCTGCCGTGACGATGTATTCGAGTCCGGACTCGTCTCTCTGCATCTTCGCCATGTCCACGCCGAGCGTCTTGGCGATATCCGCCTTCGTACCTTCAGTGGTTGCCACGTTCTCTCCCTTGGTCTCCGCGGGTTGACTGGTTTCGGGCGCCGCTTTTTCCGCGGTGTCTTCCGATTTGTTACCGCCGCACGAGAGCCCGATCAGCGCGATCAGGCCCGCGAGAATGAGTTGTTTGTTCATCAGGGGAATCGACTCCTTTCAAAGTTCCGATTTATCCGGTCCCGATTGTATCCCGCAAGCGGTACGAAGAAAAGCAGAAGGGCATCCCCACTCGCGGCGTGACAGGCGGCCCCGGCTCCCCTAAGCTGTGCCCCAGCAGGAGGTTTCCATTGCTGAACGTCATCTGGGCCGCATTTTTCCTCGTCGGCTTCGCAGCGGCCTGTTATCGCGCATTCGTGCTCGGCGATTTCGCCGTGTTTCAGGAAGTGGTCGCCTCCACGTTCGATCTGTCCAAAACGGCGTTCGAAATCGCGCTCGGCCTGACGGGCGTCATGTGCCTCTGGCTCGGCATCCTGAAGCTGGGCGAAGCCGGAGGCGCGGTCAACCTGCTGAGCCGCCTCGTGCGCCCTCTGTTTCGGCGGCTTTTCCCGAGCATCCCCGCCGGCCACCCCGCAGAAGGGTCGCTTCTCATGAACATGGCGGCCAACATGCTCGGCCTCGACAACGCCGCGACGCCGATCGGCCTGAAGGCGATGCGATCGATGCACGAACTGAACCCAGACAAGGAGACCGCGAGCGACGACCAGATTCTGTTCCTCGTGATCAATACCTCCGCCGTCACCATTCTCCCCGTCACGATTTTCACGTACAGAGCGCAGATGGGCGCCGCGGATCCGACCGACGTCTTCCTGCCGATTCTGATCGCCACGTTCTGCAGCACGATGGCGGGCCTCGTCGTGACCGCGCTCGTGCAGCGCCGCAATCTGCTGCAGCCCGTGATCCTGGCTTACCTCGGCGCCATGACGGCCGTGATCGCGGGGCTCGTGCTCTACTTCGGCCGGCTGCCGAAAGAGGCGATGGAGTCGCAGAGCGCGACGTTCGCGAACTTCCTGATCCTGTCCGTGATCATCGCGTTTCTCGTGAGCGCGCTCCGAAAGCGCGTTCCGGTATACGAAACGTTCGTCGAAGGCGCGAAGGACGGTTTTCAGGTTGCGGTGACGATCATCCCGTATCTCGTGGCGATGCTCGTGGCGATCGGCGTGTTTCGCGCGAGCGGGGCGCTCGATCTCGCACTCGGCGGCGTGCGTACGGTCGTGGATGCGATGGGCATGGATACGCGCTGGGTGGAAGCGCTGCCGACCGCGCTCATGAAACCGCTCTCGGGGAGCGGAGCGCGCGGCATGCTGATCGAAACGATGCAGACCTACGGCGCCGACTCGTTCGCGGGGCGCATCGCGAGCGTGGTGCAGGGAAGCACCGAAACGACGTTTTACGTGCTCGCCGTCTACTTCGGCTCGGTCGGCATTCGGAAGACGCGGCACGCGGTCGGCTGCGGACTTGCCGCGGACTTCGCCGGGATCATCGCCGCGATCGTAATCGGCTACTTCTTCTTCGGGTAGGCGGAAGTCGGCAGGCGAGCGGGCAGCGAAACGCGGGGGTGCAACCCGCGAATTCTCACTACATTCGCAGCGCGCGCACGATCAGCCCGGGATCGTGCACTTCGAGAGAAGGCGCGGGCGAAGTCACGTCGAAACGGATCCGTACGGACTCGCCGCCGCCGGGATAAAAAGTGTCTTCGCCGAGATAGTTCAGGAAACGGGCGAAGCGATCGCCCCGCTTGATGCGCAATCCACGATCGACCGTAACCACGAAGCTGTCGTGCTCGCCGGAACCGAACGTGTACGTTCCCGCGTACTGTTCCAGCTCCGCCTCTTCGATCGCCACCTTGGCCGGACCTTCGTCCGCGCCGCCGACCGACTCGAGATACGCCAGCACTTCCGCCGCCGGTTCCTTCCCCATGCGCGCGTGGTGCATCAGCGTGAAGCCGTGCGGCCCGAGCTGGCTCTGAATGCCGGGGCGCGCTTCGACTGCGCCGCGCACCGTTGCCAGATCACCCATCATCGCCGCGGTAAACAGGTCGGGGCGGGCGCCGGCTTCGATCAGCACTTCCGCGATGTCGCGACGGCCCATATGAGAGGCCGCGCCGAGCGCCGATTCCCAGTCACCGAAGCCCCAGTCCCACGCCGCCTTCGCGAGCGCCGGCCGCGCCGTCACCATCTCCGTCACCACGTCGAGCTTCGTGTGGGACGCCCCGACGATCGCGCGCACGTCGGCAGGATCGTGCGACGGGAACTCCGCATGAAACGCGAGTGCGTCGCCGGACTCCGCATACGGATCGTCGGGGTCCGCCCAGGCGAAGCCACCGAAAAGCCTGCTCGCAGTAAGTCCCATGCCGGCAGCGGCGCCCGTGAGCGTACCCGTCAGAAATTCGCGGCGGTCGATTCGTGTCATCTCGATCTCCTCGATCAGGGGTCGGTTTCGATCTCGTCCTTCGATGAGAGGGTTATCGGATCAGCGTCATGCGGCGAGCGCTCACGCGAACGCCGTCGACGGTAAGTTCGTAAAAGTAGACGCCGCTCGCGAGCGACGCGCCCGAGAGCTTGTTCGCCGCCGCGTCGAACCACGCTTCATGTTGCCCCGCCGCCAGTGCGCGATCGACCGGACTTGCCACGCGGCGTCCCGCGGCGTCATACACATTGACCGTTGCGCGGCCGGCGCGATTCATCGTGAAGCGGATCGTCGTTACCGGATTGAAAGGGTTCGGTTCGTTCCCATGCAATATCGCGGTACGCACGCCCGGCACGGACCGCGATCCGTTCGAAGCGCCGCCGTCCGCCACGCCCGTCGTCGGACTCTCTACGATCGTCATGAACTGATTGATCGCGAAGACCCCGAAGCGCTCCACGATGCCCGACGGCCATTCGATCACGAGCGAGTCGACCTGCGCCGCATCGCCCAGCCCGAATTCCACAGGGAGCGAATTCATCGCGTTGTATCCGGT
>JABDJQ010000511.1 GCA_013002425.1 Gemmatimonadota bacterium | reverse complement strand
GCCGTACTCTGCATCGAAACCGCCGGAGAGAAGTTCGATCTCCGAGAGCGCGGCGAACGAAACCTGAAGCGACTGATTCGCGTTGAACGAACTCGTGACGGGCATGCCGTCGACCTGGTACTTCGTTTCGTCCGTGCGCGCGCCGCGAACATGGACGCCGCCGTTCGGATCAACGATCACGCCCGGCTGCTTCGAAAGCGCATCCGTGACGTTGTTGACCGCACGGATCTTGAACTCTTCCTTGCCGATCTTGTAATTCGTGCCGGATTCTTTTACGTCGATCTCGTCGATATCTTCTTCGATTACGACGCGACTGGTGGTCTGCTCGTTCAGTTCGAGCTGAATCGTCCGTGAAACGACCTGGCCGGCGCCGATGACGACGTTCTCGATCTTCTCGGACGAGTATCCCACGCGATTGACCATCAGCGTGTACGTGCCTGCGGGCACGCCCGGGATCTGAAATGTACCGTTGGACTGGGTGATGCCCCCTCTGCCTGACCCCTGCAGAACGATGTCCGCGTAGGCGATCGGCTGTCCTGTGGCCTTATCACGGACCATTCCGGACAAGACTCCCGTATCCTGCCCATAAACCTCGGCGGGGGGTGCGGCCAAGAGGGTGAGCAAAACGAGGAGCACGGGGAAGTACAGAATGCGCTTCTTCCCGACCATGTTCCTGGCTCCTTTCGGCTTATGCCGATTGAGTGCGTCCACACGTCGACGGAATCCGTCGTTATCGAGCGGACCATACCAAGGGGTTCGGGGAGTGTCAAGGTGGTAACCCCAAAACAGTCATGGGGGTTAAGCGGTTTTGGGGGTCCGCTCAATCCATGAATCGACGAGAAGGCCCTCGTCCTTGAGATCGATTACACTATACCTGTTTTCGGGCCGCCCGTCGATCCCCTTCGCGCGGCTTTCAGGAGGCTTTTCGTCGCCTCATGGCGCGGTTTCCCGAAGACTTCGTCCACCGGGCCGTCCTCCACGATCATGCCGTTCGCCATGACGGCGATACGCTGCGCGATGTGCGGTACGACGGCAAGATCGTGTGTCACGAAGACGAGCGTAAGGGAGCGCTCCTCTCTGAGGGCGTTCAGGAGCACCAGAATCTGGGCCTGCACGGATACGTCGAGAGCCGAAAGGGGCTCGTCGGCCAGTATCGTGTCCGGCTCCGCGGCCAGTGCGCGCGCCAGTGAGAGGCGCTGCTTCTGCCCCCCGCTGAACTCATGCGGGAACTTCTCCCGGTCGGCCGGAGAAAGCCCGACACCCGTCAGCATCGCATCGATGTCGCGCACGGAGGACCGCACTCCCCGCCCCCCTCTTCCATGCTCGGCCACTTCAGCCAGAATGTCCCCGGCCCGATGCCGTGGGTTGAGCGCGGCGGCCGGGTCTTGAAATATCATCTGCATGCGGTGCCGCCGGGTCTGCCATTTCCGGGACTCCGGATCGACGACATTGCCCGCGTAGCGCACCAAGCCCGATGTCGGCCGGTCGAGACCGGCCATGATCCGCGCCAGCGTGCTCTTGCCCGATCCGCTGGTCCCGACGAGCGCGATCGACTCCCCGCGCCCGATCCGGAGCGAGACATCCTGAACCGCGGCCACGCCGCCGTCCCCGGTTCGCCCTTTCACGGCTCTCCCCGCGAACCGGCGGGTCACCCTCTCGATCTCGATCCAGGCGCCTTCGTGGCGTCCCTCTGCGGGATCGAATCCGTTCATGAGGTCACCCCGTTCTCGACATCGCAACGCACGCCGAGGGCGTCCCGGACGACAAGCGCGGGTTCACGCTCGGAACAGGCGGGGATCGAGCGGGCGCAACGGGGATGAAAGCGGCAGCCGGGGGGGAAAGCGCCCGGTTCCGGCACCTGCCCCGGAATGGGAACGGGAGCGGCCGCCTCCTCTCCGAGCCTCGGCACGGAACCGTGAAGGGCGCGCGTGTAGGGATGTCTCGGATCGCGCAGAACGGCGTCCGCGGCCCCTGTTTCGACGACCTGTCCCGCGTAGAGCACGGAAACGCGGTCCGCCATCGCCGCGGCCACTCCCCAGTCGTGCGTGATCATCAGAATCGCGAGTCCGCGGGCGGCGCGGAGCCGGAGGAGCAAGTCGAGTATGCGCTGTTCGGTGGAAACATCGAGCGCCGTCGTCGGCTCGTCCGCGACCAGGATCTTCGGGTCCCCGGCAAGCGCGATCGCCGTCAGCACGCGCTGCCGCATTCCCCCGGAGAGTTCGTGCGGATACTGCCCGGCGACCCGGACAGGATCGTCCATCCCCACCTCGTCGAGAAGGGCGAGGGCGCGCGCGTTCGCCTCACGAAAACCGGCGCGCGCATGCATCCGGATCGCTTCGGCGATCTGCTCGCCGCACCGAAGGACGGGATTCAGCGCGGTCATCGGTTCCTGAAAGACCATGGCGATGCCGCGGCCGCGTACGGACCGGATTGCGTCAGGTCCGGCGGAAATGAGATCGACTGCGCCGGGTTCGTAACGAATATGGCCGGAGAGGATGGCGTTCTGCGGTTCGAGGCGGAGCGTGGAAAGAGCGGTCAGCGACTTCCCGGATCCCGATTCACCGAGGAGAACGAGGCATTCGCGTTCGTGCAGTTCGAGCGAGATTCCGTCGACGGGACGGACGACATCCCCGCCACGCGCAAACGCCACGGTGAGATCTCGAATCGCGAGGAGCGGCGCGTTCGTTACTTCGCCTCTTCGTTCGTCGATGCGGCATCACTCCATTTCAGGACCGGCTTCCGGGAAGCGAGAGATTCGTTCACGCGCTTGACGGCCGTCGTGTGCGGCGCGCTCTTTACCATTTCCGGGTCCCGTTTGACCTCCGCGGCCACGGCGTTCATCGCGTGCGCGAATCGGTCCAGCGTCTCCTTGCTCTCGGTTTCGGTCGGCTCGATCATCAGAGCCTCGCGCACGATCAGCGGAAACGCGATCGTGGGAGCGTAGAATC
>JABDJQ010000478.1 GCA_013002425.1 Gemmatimonadota bacterium | reverse complement strand
GAGATACGTCATTCAGCAGGACGGGCGCCGGGAGCTGGTCTCCAGCCAGGAAGAGATGATCCGGCGTCTGCTCGAACGCACCGACGTCCCTCTCGCGCGGCTCGTAGGGCTGCGCGGATCGTCACGCCACTACGTTGCGGTGCGCGCGCGACTCTCTTCAGTCAATCTGCAGCAGATTCAGGAGATCGAGGACTTTCTCGACGGCAGGATTCCGGGAGAAGACGGGGGCGCGGGGACGAACGAAGAAAACAGAAACGGCGTGCTCGACGTTCCCGAGAAACTGTTCGGCTTCGTAGCATCGCTCGCGGGCCTCGGGGATGAAACCTGGGAAGCGGAAAGCATCCGGTTCCTCCCCGGGGCCCTGGAGTGATCAGTCCGCAGCGGGGAGACCGCTCCCCTGATCCGGCTCGTCAGGATCCACCGGATCGATCGCGCTTTCGTCCCGGTCGGTCCATTCCATCGAGCGGCGTCCCAGCTTCGACATCACGAGACTCCCCATTCCGACGCAGATCGCGACGAACAGGATCACGGAACCGACCACGCTGAGCGACCATCCCACGATGTGCAGCGGTCCGCCGATCGCGGCCAGCAGCTTACCCGCGTACTTCGGAAGCGTCAGCAGGACGGCGCCGAGCAGCGCGAGCCAGCGGGCATGCGACAGGTTCGGTAGAATTCTCGTTCCCCAGACACGGCCGGCTTCGAGCGAGACCGCGACCATGCCCCAGAAGAACACGACGACCAGGCCCAGCAGATAGAGCGGGATCACGGGCAGACCGATCACGGTGACCGCGAGCACGCCGATGATGACAGGCGTCAGCAGCAGGATCAGAAATCCGACGAGCCCTGACTTGACCACGTCCCCCGCAACGTATGTACAGGCGCGATCGGTGGCGCCGCCGAACAGATCGACGAATATCAATATCAGGAAGAAGATCAGCAGATAGCCGATGAAGCTCGAGCGGATCACGCTTCCGATTCGCTCCGCCATCGTTCGTTCTGTGTCATAGATCCACGGCAGAATCGAACCCATGCCCGGGCCGATCGAAACGATCTCGCCTCCGACCGAGGCGGATTCTGACTTCTTGACGCGCCCCCCGATCGAGACGGCGTCTCCCTTGACATGCGAACCAGGCTCGAGATAGAGGGAGCCGCCGATCGCGACCGCGTCCCCTTCCACGATTCCGTGCACGGTCATGTTGCCGCCGAGCGCCACGGCGTCGCCTCTGACGCGTGTCGTAGCGTCGACGATCACGTCTCCGCCCATCTGCACGATGTCGTCGGGCGAGTGCGTAATCTTGATCGTGCCGCCGTGGGCCTTCTGCTCGAACTGAATCAGCGTGTCGTACTCCGCGTCATCGTTCTCGTAGATGCGCTCTTCCGCGATTTCTCGCAGCGAGTCGACCACGCGTTGCAGCGAATCGAGGTCCGGGCCGTCGGCCGCGCTGACGGTCGTCAGAGGTCCCGCGAATAGAAGGATCGACAGGATTCCCATCATCCAGGTCCTGGGCAGGAGACCGGTCCGGGGTGTGTTAACCGATAAATCCATGGAATGTCCCTTTCCTGGCCTGGAGGAACCGGCGGCCGGTGCCCCAGAAGAAAATGATCAGCAGATTGAAAACCAGCGTTGCGGCGAGAAAGAGCCGTACCGGCTCCGTTTCGCAGACTCCGAGAAGCGCATGAGCCGCATGGCTCCATTGCGCCAGCGTATTCAGAAACCATTCGCTCGCCCTGCCTGCCGCTCCGAGAATCTCAGACAGAACCGTGATCGGAAGAAGAAGCAGTGAAGTCCGTCCTTCCACGGCGGCTTCGGCGATCGGGCCGGTCAGCACGCCGAGCCCGCGCAACAGCGAGACCGAAAGCGCCGTGGATATCACGAGCGCGGCGGCCACGCCGAACGGGACCCAGGCCGGGATCCGCACGGGGGCTGCACTCGCCGCGGCGATCACGCGGCGCATGACGGCGCTCTCGAGGCCCGGCGGAACCGCCGGAGTTTCCAGATCGTTCAGCAGCGCATAGAGCCGCCGATAGGTTTCGACCTTCGTATCCGAGCCCCCTGCGGGCTCCGTGCCGCCCGGGTTCGGCGCGCGACCGTTCAATTCGCGGTCGAGCCGCTCCTGGATCTTGTTGTCGTTCAATCGGTTCGGATCGTTTCGCTTCACGACGACCTCCTTAGCTCTACTTACGAGACCCGCCCGAGTCAGGTTTCTCTTTTCCTCGAGTTTTGTTGCGCCCCAGTCGGCTTCCCAGCAGGCGCGCCAGCTCCTCCCGGGCACGGAAGATACGTACTTTGACCGTTCCGAGCGGAATCCCGAGTACGTCCGCGATCTCGTCGTACCGGAGCCCCTCCACATGGCGGAGCGTGATGGCGGCTTGCAGATTCGGAGAGAGCCGCTCGATCGCCGACGCCAGAATCGCCTTCAGCTCGCTGTCGAGCGCCGCCTCGAGCGGATCGACCGCGTCGGGATCCGGCAGTTCCCACTCCGTCTCCCCGTCCCCCCGGGCAAACGGCTCGTCGAGCGAGAGCATCTTGTGCTTCCTCTTGCGCAGCTGATCGATGCAGTGGTTGTGCGTGATGCGCAGGATCCAGCTCTTGAGCGCATACCGGTCGTCGTACGATCGCAGCTTTCTGAAGACCTTGACGAACACGTCCTGCGCGGCGTCTTCCGCGTCGTCCCGATTGCGGAGAATGCGAAGAGCGAGGTGGTAAACCGGGGACTGGTAGGTGCGAACAAGCGGGCGGAACGCCTCCGCGTCCCCCTCGAGGATCCGCCGGACCAGCTTCTTTTCATCCGGCGATCGAGCCAATGCGCGCCCTCCAACTCGGGCTCACTCTATGGAAGCGTACCGGTGCGGTCAAGAACGGTCGCGGCGGCGAGGTGCGCGTTGAAAACCGCGTGGGTTTTCCGTTGACCCACTTCATCCACAATAGTAGTGTGCCCACGTATCACCCTGCCGTTTGGAGGATTACAGTGACTCGCATCATCGATCTGCATGCCCGGGAAGTTCTCGATTCCCGTGGAAACCCCACCGTCGAAGTCGAATGTACGCTCGAGTCCGGAGCCTTCGGACGAGCGATCGTTCCGTCCGGCGCCTCGACCGGTGAACACGAAGCCGTCGAACTGCGCGACGGAGACAAAAATCGCTATCTCGGCAAGGGCGTGACGCGCGCGGTTCAAAACGTGAACGATACGATTGCTCCCGAGATCCTCGACCTCGAGATCGACGCCGTGGAACAGAGGGTCGTCGACAGAACGCTGATCGAACTGGACGGCACGCCGAACAAGGCGAAGCTCGGCGCCAACGCGATTCTGGGAACATCGCTCGCCGTCGCGCACGCCGCGGCCGAGGGCGTGGGCCTTCCGCTCTACCGCTATCTCGGCGGGGTCTCCGCCAGCCTGCTTCCGACGCCGATGATGAACATCATGAACGGCGGCGCACACGCGGACAACAACGTCGACATCCAGGAATTCATGATCGTACCGACCGGCTTCCCGACGTTTCGCGAAGCGCTGCGCGGCGGCGCGGAAATCTTTCATACGTTGAAGGGCATTCTGAAGAAGCGGGGACTTTCCACCGCGGTCGGCGACGAGGGCGGCTTCGCCCCGAACCTCGGGTCGAACGAAGAGGCGATCGAGATCATCGTGGAAGCCGTCGCGAAAGCCGGATACAGCGCCGGGCGCAATGTGTTCCTGGCGATCGACGCGGCGGCGAGCGAGTTCTGCACGAAGGGAACGTACGAACTCGCGGCGGAAAAGAAGAAACTCGACGCGGCCGGCATGGTCGCTTACTGGAAACGCCTCGTCGACTCCTACCCCATCGTTTCGATCGAGGACGGCCTCGACGAAAACGACTGGGAAGGCTGGCGCGCATTGACCGAATCGATCGGCGATCGCGCACAGCTCGTCGGCGACGATCTTTTCGTTACGAACGTCGATCGGCTCGGCCGCGGCATCGAAGAGGGAATCGCGAACTCGATTCTGATCAAGCTGAACCAGATCGGCACGGTCACGGAGACGCTCGAGGCGATCGACCTGGCCACGCGCAACGGGTACACCTCCGTCATCTCTCACCGGTCGGGTGAAACCGAGGACGCCACGATTGCGGATCTTGCCGTCGCGACGAACGCGGGGCAGATCAAGACGGGATCGCTCTGTCGCAGCGATCGCATCGCGAAATACAATCAACTGCTGCGCATCGAAGACGATCTCGGCGACATGGCCGAATACGCGGGCGGCCGCCCGTTCGGACACACGGGAGACGAGTCCTGAGATGAAGCGAACGCCCCTTCGACTCCGCTACCTCCGCTTCGATCTTCGATCGCATCTCGCCCGCAGACAACTCGCCCAGTTCACGCTGCTCGGGGCCGGCCTCTGGGTGCTGCATACGTTCCTGCTCGGTGACCACAGCATCATCGCGCTGCAGAAACTGCGGTCCGAGAGACAGGAACTGACGACCTCTCTGCTCGCAACGCAGACCACGATCGATTCCCTGCAGACGATCGCGGGCAGACTCGAAAACGATCCCGTTTTCATCGAACGGCTGGCGCGCGAGGAGTATCTGATGCTGCGTCCCGGCGAGCGGCAGTACCTCTTCGTTCCCGTTCCGGAATCCGAACGGGACGCGATCCTGAGCGGCGCGGAACCCGGCGCCGCGACCCCCGAATAGACGAGCCTTTGGAGCCGCCGCTTTCTCGACAGTTCATCCGAATGACCGATGATGGACGGCGGTGCCGGGGAAGATGAGAGTCGGAATCGTTCGATGCCGGGCGGCAAACCGGTGGGATATGGAAAAAGCTCCGGGATCGCTCTCCGGAGCCTTACACTCAAAAGTGGTAGCGGGGGCAGGATTTGAACCTGCGACCTTTGGGTTATGAGCCCAACGAGCTACCAGACTGCTCCACCCCGCGCCAAATGCAAGAAGTAGAATTTAGACACTGCACGGTCCCCTGTCAAGAGACTTGTGAGTCGAAACCGTGGAAACGCCGGAGAAGTGCGGTCCGTTGAATCGAACGACAAATCGTAACCTCCCGTGGGTGCCTGCGGCCGCGCTCCTCGTCCTCGTGGCGATTGTCGGTTTTCGAACCCTCCCCGACTACGGAATCTCGTGGGACGAATCCAACCACATCCATGAGGTTCAGGAACTCGTCCAATCGATCCGGGAGGGGACCGGGCTCTCGGACAATCAGGGGCACTACGGTCAGCTCTTCAACCTGATCGGCGAAGCCTCTTACCGGGTGCTGAGCCGCTTTCATACGATCGATCCCGAACAGAAGCATCGCGCCCCCTATCGAAGGGCCGTCGTCCGGCACGTGCTGACCCTGTGTACGTCGCTGCTCACGATCGCTCTCGCCTGCGGAATCGGGCATGCGCTCGGCGGATACCCGCTGGGCGTTCTCGGCGGCGCGATCCTCGTATTGATGCCCCGCTTCTGGGGGCACTCGTTCTACAACGCGAAGGATATCCCCTTCGCTGCGGCGTTCACTCTTGTTTCGTTCCTGGCGCCGCTCATCGTTCGGCGCATTCTCGCGGCGAAGCGCGGGCCCGCCCGCATGGCGGGTTTCGGGCTCTTCGGGCTGCTCGTCGGCTTCGGATCCGCCACGCGTCTCGGCCTTGCCGTCTGTCTCGTGCTCCTGCCCGTGCTGATCGTCATGATGGGGCGCGGAAAACCGAGCGCGCGAAACCCGGCTCTCCTCGGGCTGGGCCTTCTCGTAACCGCCGCCGCCTGGCTCGTGACGACCGTTGCCCTTCACCCCGCGTCCTATGCTTCGCCGTTCACCTGGCTGCAGAACAGTCTGATCTACTTTTCGCATCATCCGTTCGACGCGCCGGTGCTGTTCGAAGGCGAAATATACCCGGCTGACCGGCTTCCGAGACGCTACGTCGCCGTCTACCTGTGGCGTACCACGCCCGTGATCTGGTTTCTGCTCGGTCTCGGAGGAATCATCCTCGCCCTCCTCCGCTGGCGGTCTCTCGACCCGCTGCGTCGCGGGTTCGTCGTGGCGCTCCTGTTCCAGATCTTCGCCCTGCCGTGTTATGCGTTCGTGAAACACGCGACGGTATACGACGGGATCCGGCAGTTTCTCTTCATCCTTCCGGCACTGGCCGCGTTCGCGTCTTACGCAGTCGTCTCCCTGCATGAGGCTGCCGGACCGAAAGGACGCGTCATCCTGTGGTCTCTGCTCGTTCTGTACGCCGGCACCGTCGTCAGGGAGATGCGTGAACTGCATCCATACGAGGCAACGTACTTCCACGAGCCGATCGGCGGAATCGTCGGCGCCCGGAACGACTTCGAACTCGACTACTGGGGGCTCAGCATGCGCGCATGCGCGGAATATGTCAGCAGCGTGGCCGACTCGGGCGACGGCGTCGTACTGGGCGGGAATCCGGCGGGTACTCGTGCGTTCCTTGACTGGAACCTGCGCCCCCTCTACTGGGAAGACTACAGGGACGGCGGAGGCGACGGAGACTATCGTTACTACATCGGGCTGCGCCGAACCGAGCTCTTCCTGCAGTTCCCCGCCAGTCCCGTCGTTTACGCGGTCGAACGAAAGGGCGTCGTCTTGTGCCAGGTGAAGGAACTCGCACCGGAAGAGAAAATCACGCAGACCGGGATCAACCGATCAGCGGTTCCTGCTCCGCCCCACTTCCCAGAGTGACCGCCCGAAACCGATCCACTTCTTGGCCTGCACGTAGCCTGAAAATCGCCCGGCTTCGAGAACGGAAAACGGCAGCCTGCGAAAGAGGCCGGACGTCGCGTTCAGGCGCTCGAGCGCGTACGGATCGGATCCGGAACGGATCCGGTCGGGCCAGTTGGATATCGCCCCCTCGAACGCGTCGGCTGCAATGGCGCGCGCCCGTTCGTCGTACTCCCCATAAGGGTACGAAAACAGCGGGATCTCCTCGCCGAGTTCCGCGCGAATCGCGTCCCGACTCCCGACGATCTCGCGCTCGAGTTCCCGTGGATCCGTCAAGCGCGGCAGGCGCGGGTGCGACATCGTGTGCGCGCCGATATCCACTCCCGCGGAGCGGATCGCACGAATCTCGTCCCAGGTCATGACGGGAACGCGCGGAATCGACTCGTGCTGGTCGGGCCAGTCGTTCGTGCCGCCGACGTAGTTGACGGGAATGAAGATCGTGGCCGTGCATTCGAACTGCTTCAGAATCGGCAGCGCATCCCGCAGATTGTTGCGATACCCGTCGTCGAACGTGATCACGAAACTGCGCGCGGGAAGCGGATCGCGCGACTTGAGCGCGCGCACGACCGAGAGGAGCGAAACGCAGCGATAGCCGCGCTCGGTCAGGTAGCGGAGGTGCGAGGCGAACACGTCCGGCGAGGCGGATAGAATGGACCCGCTGCCGTCGATCGAATGGTACGTAAGAACGGGTACCGCGCCGCTCATCTTCTCCTCCCGATCCTGCGAATGCGTTCCGCGATCCAGGCGCGCTCTTCTCCGTCGACGAAGCGAAGCACACTCAGCATGCCTGCGAAGAGTAGCCCGAAGAGCAGCGCGCGCAAAGAGGGAACGAGAGGCAGCGCGAAGACGACCGCGATCGACACGGATGCCGCGATCGCGGGCTTCAGCAGACACCCCACGACAGAAGAGCGGTACCCGGCCGCACCGAGTGCGCGCCAGAGAAATGCGAATAGGAAGACTTCCGCCACGGCGGTCGCGATACTGGCGCCCACGTACCCGTGACGCGGGATCAGCCACAGGTTCAGCGCCACGTTCAGAAGCGACCCGGTCAGCAATCCCAGAAACGGCATGTTGGCGCGATGAACCGAGTTCAATACGACGATCATGAGGCTCCAGCCGAAGAAGAACGGGAGACTCGCCGAGAGAATGCGAAACGAGATCCCCGAGGGAGCGAAGTCCGATCCGTAGATGACGAGCATCAACGGGTCCGCGAGCAGTGTTCCCAGGCCTGCCATCAGGAAGCCGACGCCGATCACGGCCTTCAGTCCGCGTTCGGTGACGGAACGGAGCGCCCCGGGGTCCTCCGTATACAGAGCCGAAAGGCGCGGGAACAGAGCGTAGTAGAGCGTCGAAGGTATGACGACCGTACCCTCGATGATCCGGTAGGCGGCGTTGTACCAGCCGACTTCCGCGTCCCCCCGCAGGAACGACAGCATGACCGAGTCGAGCTTGAAATAGAGCCCCATGGCCGCCGCGGTGAGCCAGAACGGAACCGAACTCTGAAAAAGCGTCCGCAGTGACTGCCCCTCGCGCGCGAACCCGAGCGACCCGGTGCTTCGCTGCGCAACGAACAGAAAAAGAGCCGTGTTCGCGAGGCTCACGGCAGCGAAGGAAAGTGCGAACGGAACGAGTCCGTACCCGGCCAGAAGCACGCCCCCGCAGACGAGCACGAGCACCGTGCGCTCGATAACGAGCGTACGCGTCTCCGTGCCGAACGCTTCGTGGGCGACGAGAACGCTGCGAAAGAAGAACCGGAAAGAACGAAAGATGGCGGCCGCGAGCAGGATCCAGATCACGACCTTCTGTTCGGACGAAACAGGAAGGAACCAGGTGATGCCGCCGACCAGCAGGGTCGTGAGCGCGGCGTATGCCGCTTTCCATGTCATCGCGTGCGACACGAACCATCGCGCCCGGCCGCGGTCACGTCCGACTTCGCGAATCACGAGCTCGCGAAGACCGAAGTCAGCCGCCACTTCGAACAGCCCGACGAACGCGAGACCGAACGCAAAGCGCCCGTAGCGTTCGTCACCGAGCTGGCGGGCGGCAAGAACGAGCAGCAGAAGCAGAACGGCATCGCTGGCGCGCGCGATCCCCGAAAGCAGAATGTTTCGCACCATGCTGACGCGTTTCACCGGCGCACCACTTCCTCGTAGAGCGCAACCGTCTGCCGCGCGGTGGACTCCCACGAAAACCGCTTCACGCGCTCGAAGCCCTTGTGCCGCAGTTCGTCGCGCAGTTCCGCGCTGCGAGCCAGCTTCGTAAGCTCGCCGCGGAATCGGTCGGCGTCAGTCGGCGCCACCATGACAGCCGCGTTCCCCACCCCTTCGGGCAACCCGCCGACGCGGGAACAGAGAACGGGCGCCCCGCAGGTCATCGCCTCCAGCGG
>JABDJQ010000476.1 GCA_013002425.1 Gemmatimonadota bacterium | reverse complement strand
GGTACGGGCAGCACGGAAATCGTGACACGCGATCCGGTTCCTGCGTCATCGACCGCAACGCGCACGTGGCGCCAGTCGCCGTCCTCCCCCCATCGCAGATCGACCGTGTGAAGATCCGGATCCGGGTCGAAGTGGACTTTCTTCGATCCCGTTTCCGTAAGGGACCGGCCGGGGCGGAACCACCAGGACTTCAGGTTTTCCGGATCGGCCACGATCGAGTACGCCTCGTCCCGATCGATCGGAACGCGGATCGAACAGTCCGGCTCTCCGGAAGAGTTCTGGTTCTGTATCGCGCCTGATTCCATATTCTTACCTGCTGTTTCTCAAGCGGTTTCGAGGTCGCGCGGCGGGAAGCCGCCGAGCGTTTTTTCGTACTTCCGTCGCAGTCGGCGGAACGTGCGGACATACAGTTTGTGGAGCAGCCAGACGATCCGGTACTCACGCTTCGGCATGATGTGCGAAAGGCGCTCGAGCTGCTCTTCGGCCCGCTGTTCGTACTCTTCCGCCCGCCCGACCAGAATCTGCAGCAGCGGCGCCGTCGCCTTCCACTCCCCCTTGCGAATCGCGGTCACGAAGTCGTGCGCGCGCAGGCTCGTCCGCGTGAAGAACTCGAGCGGGATTGTAAGGATCTGGCGGTTCTTCTGCACGTCTTCGGGAAGATCGCGCAGGATATGAACCAGGTAACAGAAGATCGCCATGTCGCGTGCGTATGAATCCGGCGGCTCCGGCCAGTCCAGATGCGATCGTTCCTGATCGTCGATGCGGCACCCCAGGATATAGAGGAAGATGGCGGCCGGGGCGACGCAGGCGCCTTCGCAGTAGCGAAGAAAGTCGTTCCAGGTGTCGAGGGCTTCTTCCGCGACGTCACGCTTCATGCTCGAAGCGAGTTCGCGCCACGGGCCGAGACCGATCTGGCTCCCCTTCAGAACGACGTTCAGCGCTTCGAACACGAACGGCTCGAAAGACGAACTGATCGTGCGATACGCGCCGCCCGCGGCTGCTTCCGCCTGGCGAAGCCATTTGTCGATCAAGCCGTACATCGAGTCACGCCGGCCCACGCGTTCGTTCTCGGGGCGCGTCAGGAACTCTTCGTCGACCGCATCGTCGATCACGCGCATCGCCGCATAGGTGGTGCAGAAAAGGCGGTACTTGGCGCGGTCGGGCAGAAACTGAGAGACCCGTTTCAGGTAGTTGTTTCGCTGAGAGGAGACATGGTCGCAGTAGTCGAGCGCGCGCGCGATCTCCGGGGAGTCGCGACGTTCATCACGTGTCGAAAGGGACTTCTTCATGAATGTCATCCGTTCTTTCGAAGCAGAGAAAAGAACTCGGCGCGCGTATTGGCATCCTCGCGGAATGCTCCGAGCAGCGCGCTCGTCTTGGTGAATGCGTTCTGTTTTTCGACGCCGCGCATCGCCATGCAGAGGTGATACGCGTCGATCACGACCGCGACGCCGCGCGGTTGCAGGATCTCGTCGAGCGACTCGGCGATCTGCCGGGTGAGTCGCTCCTGAACCTGGAGCCGCCGTGAGAAGACGTTCACGACACGCGGAATCTTCGAGAGCCCGACGACTTTCCCGTTCGGGATGTAGGCGACGTGGCACTGCCCGTAAAACGGCAGCATGTGATGTTCGCACAGGCTGTAGATGTCGATCCCCTGCACCATGACCATCTCGTCGCAGTCCTCCTCGAAGAGAGCATCGCCGACGGCCTGGCGTGGATCGCGATCGTACCCTTCCGTCAGAAAACGAAGAGAACGGTCGACCCGCAGGGGCGTTCGTTTCAATCCTTCGCGCTCGGGATTCTCTCCGAGTTCGACCAGCAGTTCCTGCACCAGTTCTTCCAGGCGGCTTCCCGCCACGACTTTATCCTGACTCATGCGATTCTTCCGGTTCCTTTTCTATTGTAGCTGCAGCGATTCGTCGGGCGTCCACACGATCGAGGATCAGACGAACCCAGTCTGCGGCGTGGTCCTGCGTGGAACAGAGGAAGAGATCCGCACCTACCTGCGCTACGTCCTCTTCCCCGCTCTCCTGGCGTGCAAAACCGATCGCCCGGAAGAGCTCCGCCCCTTCCCCGATGCCGGCCAGCATGCAACCCCAGTCGCGGGCTTCGTCGAGCAGTGCATGCAGTTCCATCCTGACGGTCGAGGCCGGCGGCTCGCT
>JABDJQ010000474.1 GCA_013002425.1 Gemmatimonadota bacterium | reverse complement strand
CGGACGCGGCGGTGGCGGCGGACGCGGCGGTCGATCCCGCGGGCGTTCGGGAGGCCGCGGCCGGTCGTAGTCATCACCATTCCAGGAACGAAAATCGGCCCGGATCTCGCAGGAGACCCGGGCCGGATTCATATCCTCTTTACTGTCGATCCGCGGATCAGCCCTTCTCGGCAGCCTCCGCTTCGGCGATCAACTCGTCGCTTGCCGTGAAGATCATCTCCACGCGGCGATTGAGCTGCTTCCCTTCGGGCGAATCGTTCGGCGCCACGGGATCCATTTCGCCTTTGCCCTGCATCGTCATGCGATCGACCGTTACGCCTTTCGCCACGAGGTAGCTGCGAACCGAAGACGCGCGCTGTTCGCTGAGCTTCAGGTTGTACTCGTCCGAGCCGTCCGAGTCGGTATGGCCGACGACGAGGATGTTCGTCTTGTCCTTCTCGAGCAGCACGGTAGACAGCTTGTCGAGTTCCGATTTCGCGGCGGGACGAAGGTCGGACTTGTTCACGTCGAACAGGATGCCCGAGTCCATCGTAACGACGATTCCTTCGTCCACGCGCTCGACCTTGGCGTTCGCGAGCGCTTCGTCCATCTCCTTGGCCTGCTCGTCCATGTAATGACCGACATGGGCGCCGACAGCGCCGCCGACCGCCGCACCCGCTATGGTGCCTGCCGCCGTGTTCCCCGACGCCTTGCCGATCAGGCCGCCGAGAAGCGCTCCCGCGCCCGCGCCCAGTGTTCCACCCTTCTGAGTGCGCGTACAGCCGAACAGAGCGATAACGAGAATGAAAGCCATTCCAAATGCAGTCAATCTACGCATGTGACCCTCCCTTGGGTTAGTCCACTTGATTCCGGCCCACATAGTATCCAGTCCCCCGATCCCGCACAAGGGCCCCGACCTCTCGAAGTACTCAAAAAAGAGACGGGTCGGGACGATAATCGAAAAAGGAGGGACACGCTTCATGAGACTCGTTTCCTGCGCCCGATGTCACACGCAATTCGATCTGAGCCGGTTCCACGGGGCCGGCTTCGACTGCTATTGCGGGGCGCGGGTCCAGAGTCAAGTGCCGCAATATCAAGAGGTTCCTGTCGAGAGGTGCAGCTCGTGCGGGGCCTCGATCGGCCAAGACGCGGCGGAGTGCCCTTTCTGCCGATCCGCGGTCGTGACCGACGAGCGCCGCCGCAGCCTGATCTGTCCGGACTGCTGCGCCAGAAACGTCGACGGAGCCCGTTTCTGCAACCATTGCGGTGTTCCGTTCCGCCCGCAGCCGATCTGGGACGAGGGGGACCGGATTCCGTGCCCCGGGTGCAGCGGAAAGACGCGGCCGCGCTCGATCAGCGAAATCCTGGTCCATGAATGCGGGCAGTGCGAGGGGCTCTGGGTGCCGCTCGGCTCGCTCGAAAAGCTCGTTCGCAAAGCGTGTCATGCGCTCAGCAATCAGGACGAATCCCCCGACTGCTCGTTCCGCACCCCGTTCCCGCGGATGGTGATCTATCGGAAGTGCCCGGTCTGCAAGAAGCATATGGAGCGGACGAATTACGACCACCGCTCGGGGGTCATCATCGATCGCTGCCATGCGGACGGCACTTTTCTCGACGTGGACGAACTGCAGGCCATCGTGGCCTACGCGTACACGCGCGACCCCGAACAGGGCGATCCTTACGAGGACATGCTCGGGAAAGAGCGCATGCGGGCGGAGTCGCGGAGCGCGGCGCATCTCAGGATAATGAAGAAACAAAGTGCGGAGCCCCGCACTCTTACAGGACAAGCCACATCTTTCGATTTCAGTTCGATCGGGAATCTGCTCGATCACCTGATCGATCACTTTCGCTGAGGAGGCCTGGATCATGAACTTCGTGCAGAAACTCCGGGGAGAATTCGTCGATATCATCGAGTGGGTGGACGACTCCCGTCATACGCTCGTATGGCGATTCCCCCGCTTTCACAATCAGATCAAGAACGGGGCGCAGCTCATCGTCCGTCCGGGGCAGACCGCCGTTTTCGTGCATGAGGGCAAGGTCGCGGACCGCTTCGAACCGGGCACGCACGTTCTGAAGACGAGCAATCTGCCGATCCTGAGCACGCTGAAAGGGTGGAAGCACGAGTTCGACAGCCCGTTCAAGGCCGAGGTCTACTTCGTCACGACGCGCCAGATCACGGAGCTCAAATGGGGGACGCCGAATCCCGTCATCCTGCGCGACCCCGACTTCGGCCCCGTGAGACTCCGCGCGTTCGGCGCGTACGCTTTACGTGCGAAAGACCCCGTCGCGCTCTTGAACGAACTCGTGGGCACGGATTCGGAATTCGACGCGGAGGAGATCGGAATTCTGCTTCGCTCCATGATCAATTCGACGTTCGCGGATTTGATCGCGGCATCCGGAATCTGTGTCGTCGACCTCGCTTCGAACTACGGCGATCTTTCACGGCAACTTCGCGAGCAGGTCCTGGAGAAAGTGGACGACGAATACGGACTCGAGATTCCGCAGCTCTTTATCGTGAACATTTCCGTGCCCGAAGAGCTGGAAGCGGCGATCGATTCGCGTTCCAGCATCGGCATGATCGGCGATCTCGACGCATACCGTTCGTATCAGCTCGGGCGTTCGATCCCCGTCGCGGCGGAAAACCCCGCCGGCGCGCTCGGTGCGGCGGGTGTCGGGATCGGCATGGGGATGGCGTACGCGCAGGGATTGCCGGGCGGAGGAGCGCCGGCACAGGCGCCGCCGGCCGCGCACGTTCCTCCCGCGATTGCGACGACGTGGTACTACGCCGAGGGAAACAAGCCGGTCGGGCCGTTCGGCGAAGGCGAGATCGCGCAACTGGTCGCGGCCGGCCGCATATCCGTCTCGACGCTGGTGTGGTCGTATGGAATGGACGACTGGACCGCGGCTTCCCTCGTTCCGGTGATGAATCGCGCACTCGGGAACGGTCCGCCGCCGATTCCGGGTCCGCCGGACGCCTAGCCAGCGCGGACTTCGAGGCCGTTCCTGCTTGCATCCGCCGCGTGAAAAAGCTTAGGCTGGGAA
>JABDJQ010000432.1 GCA_013002425.1 Gemmatimonadota bacterium | reverse complement strand
TCCCCGGTTCGCTGACGATCGTGCCGCCCGTGAACGCGAACACGGTGCTCGGGTTGCTCTGGATACCCTCGGTCGGTTCGATTTCCGTCGAGCCGTACGCCGGCTTCATGGGAAACGCGAGCGCTGCGGCGACGAAGAAAACGGCGGCGGCGCTCCATGCGGTGTGCCGGAGTCGATTCATCTCTTCTCCTGTCGAGATCGGTTGGCTTCAGTGGAAGTCAGAATGTCTGATCGTATAACAGAATCGATAAGGTCGACATCGATTCGTTTTTCATGCTAATCGACGCGTGCTTCGAGAATGATCTGGTCGACGAGCGCCTGCCCGGCGGGCGTGGCCGGAATGATCCCCGCCGGCTGAAGACGCCGCAGCACTTCGATCCACTCCTCGCCCTGACCGAACACGTTCTGAAAGATCGGGATCGACTCGGCAACGTGTCCGGCCGTCGCGAGCGACACGGCCTGCCAGAAGAGCACCTCCGGGTTCCCGGGCAGCAGTTCGGCGGCGCGCGCGTACTCTTCGCCCGCCAGCGCCATGTCGCCGTGTTCGATCGCGACATCGCCGCGGTTCATGCTCTCGTAGGCGCGATGAACGTCGAGTAGACGCGCGAGTTCCTGAATCGGTTCGGCATGATCTTCCACGCGGAGGTCGACCACACGGTCGGCCCACGGCCGGCCCGTTCCCTCCCCTTTGACGATCAGCATGGCCGCGGACTGTGTCCCCCGGATATCGCCGCCGGCTTCCTGCGCCGCCGCGAGCGCGGCCATCATACGCGCGGCGAGGTCGCCGCTCGTTTCTTCGAACGCGTGCGCCATCGCGGGGACCACGTTGTCGCTCACCATGAGATTCGCCTGCACGCTGAAATCGAGACCGACGATCTGTCCGGCGGCTGCGATGCACCGGTCGCCCGTATGCGCGGCCACGATGCCGTCGTCGTCGATCATCGCGACCTGACGCACGGCGCTCGCTTCGTCCGTTTCGAGCAGGGCGCGCAGCGCGTCCCGGGCGCTGAGGCCCGTACGCATGAGGTCGAGCCCGCGCGGGCCGTAGGCCGGATCCGCGAGCGATTGCGTGGCTACGGCCCCGACCCCGGCTTCCGCCCAGGTAACGACGGTGCCGACCGAGAACCAGTGGGACTGCACGGCTACGCCCATTTCGCCCGTGGCTCGATCGCGGGCCACGATCGAGTAGGTCGCCTCGGCCGCGGTCGCTCCCGTGAGAGCGAGCGCGAGCAGGGCCGTCCGGAGAAGACGCATTCCGTCCCTTCCATAATAGTGGAGCAAAAGTGTCAACGGATTGTAAGGCGAGGTCGGGGCGAGGCGCAAGGCCCCGCCCCCGAAGACGGTGGGGATCGGTCAGGCTTACCGGACGAGCGTGACCTTGAAATTGCGTTTCTGTTCGCCCGCGGTCAGGCGCACGAAGTAGAGCCCGGCGGCTGCTTCGTGGCCCGCGCTCGTCCTGCCGTCCCAGGCGAGAACCTGGCGCCCGGCGGGGAGAAGCCCGCGATAGAGCGACTGGACGCGCCGGCCGGTCATGTCGAACACGTCCGCGCGTACCTGCATCTGCGAGGGAAGCGCGAAGCGGATCGTCGTGTTCCCCGCAAACGGGTTGGGGCGCGCGGGGGCGAACGAGATCACGTCCACAGGGCGCGTGTCGCCGACTCCGGTGCTGATATCGGTATCGAAAGACTTCGCGGCCGCGAACGGGCTCCGCTCCTCGGCATCTTCGGCGAACGCGCGCCACCAGTACTGTCCCGCGGGGAGCAGTGGTGTGACCGTCCAGTTCGTCTGCGATACGCCTTCCGCCACGCCGTTCACGGACCGAACCAGGTTCGTCAGCAGCGAATCGTCGTACACCCGAAACCCGTAAGTGAGCGGATTCGCCTCCGGGTCGATCGCGTTGTCGACCACGAGTGTCACGTTCTGCGGAACGCCGGTGGCGCCGTTGGCGGGCGAAGCGAGCGCGGGCGTGGCGGGCGGGTTGTTGCCCGTGCCGTCGTCGAGCAGGTAGAGCTCGTCGAATCCGCCCTCCACGATATCGCCGCCGCCCGTACCGTCGGCCGCCCGGATCCGGAGCATGACGTTCGCCGGCACGCCGCCGAGGAGCGAATCGAGGTCGGTGTCGTAGGTCTCCCAGGTCGGAAGACTCGTCACGTCGCCGATCGAAACGAGGTTCGTCGGGAAGCTCGCGCCGCCGTCTGTCGAGAGGTCGATCGAGAAGAAGTCGCCGCTGTCGTCGCCCTGATCGCGCTGCCCGAAGAAGTACTGGAACGCGAGCCGCACGTTTGCGGCCGGGCCCACCGCGAAGTTCGGCGACCGGAGCGCGGCCGTTCCGCCGTCGACGTCATCGACGCCGAGCGCCGTGTTCTGGGCCGTGATCCACGCCGTCACGCCCGGTGCCGGTGTCGCGTCGTCCCCGGCCTGGTACGTCGTGCCGTTCGGGTCGATCAGCACCCACTCGCCCGTGCCCGCGAACGGGACCGATGTCCATCCGGCGCCGCCCGACTCGAAGTCGTCGGCCACGATGCTCGGAAGTGCGCCGACCACGAGCGTTATCGTTTCGACGTTCAGGCCGGCGTTGTCCCAGGTCGTCGTGACGTTCAGTTCGACCGCGTGGCCGTCCGGAGTCGCCGCGTCGACGGCGAGCGAGAACGGGTCGCCGCCGTTGCTCACCGAACCGCCCGCGACGATCGAGCCGTACGAACTCGTCGCGTCGAGAATCTCGACGTAGGAGTCGTTCGAAGTCACGGTTACGGACACGGTGTTCGCGTCGATCAGGATGCCCTGATTCTCGAGAGTCAGCGTCAGGTCGACCGTTTCGCCTGCGTCGAGCTGCGCGTTGCCGTTGCCGCCCGCAATCGCCGAAGCGTTCGCCGTGACATACGATCCCGCCACGAGCGAAAGATAGATGTCGGGGTAGAGCATCTCCGAAAGCAGCTGCGGGATCTCGCTCTCGTTCGGCCAGAAACCGGTGCCGCCGACTTCCGTAGTGAACGCGATCACTTCGCTGTGGTTCGTCGTGTCGCCGTAAGACCAGTCGAGCATGCCGCCCGAGGCGAGATACGCGAGGATATCGAACACGTTGCCGCTCGTGTAACCGTTGAACTCGTTCATGCCGTCGGCCACCGACTGGAACGTGGCGAGGTCGGGCGGGGCTGACGTCGTCCACCCCCAGGGATAGAGCGTCGCCCCGACCACGCTGTGATACGAGTTGTGCGTGACGAACTCGTGCGCGTCGATGAAGTCGCGCATTGCCTGCGTTTCGAGTTCCGAGAACGCGCTCGGACCGTGGTAGGTCTCGTCGCACGGGTTCGAACTCGCTCCCGCCCCGCCGAAATCGATATCGTAATTGCGATTCAGATCGACGCCGACGCAGCCGCCGCCGTTCGGATTCCGGTTCTTGCGCCAGAGTCCGCCGCCGTTCGGGTTCTGCGCTTCGTTATACAGATAGCCGTCCGGATTCACGATCGGCACGAACCAGATCTCGCGGTTCTCGACCAGGAACGTCGCCTGCGCGTCCGTACCGTAGTTCGCGCACAGATGCCGCATGAAGTTCAGCACGACCGAAACCGTGATCGTCTCGCGCGCATGGTGCAGCGCGTCGAAGAGAACTTCGGGCTCCGCTTCGTCGCTGTTCGGGTTGTCGCTGATCTTCATCGCCCAGATCGTGTTTCCTTCGAGCGTCGTTCCGATCGAGTCCTTGTCCGTCGTGATCGAGGGGTGCGCGGCGTGGAGTGAATCGAGGAAATCCACCGTCTCCGAGTACGTGTAGAACTGTCCGAAGTTGGGTCCGAGTTTCGCCGTGTTCGCGTAATGCGCTTCCAGATCGTCGATCCGGATCGTGACGGGGATGCCGCGGTTCATCAGCTCCTGTGTCAATTCCGGACGGGAGAGAAGACGCATCCACTCGCCGTCCCTTTTCTTCATCAGCTCGAGATCGGGCATGTCTTCGAATATCGTTGTTTCCGTCTGCCACGGAATCTGGATCTCCTGATAAGATCCGGCCATGAGCAGTGACGGGACGAGCAATAGCGCGAGCAGATTCGCGGTGAGTTTCACGGGATGACCCTTTCGTCGGTATCGAGACGACAGCGGATGATATTTCGATTGGGAGATACTTGGGAAACGATTGAGATTGCTTATGTTACCATATGAGAGGGAGGATCGCAAGTTGTCAGGACGCCGGATATCGGGATTGGCGCTGGGCGCCGTGCTTTTCGTGGGACTCGCCTGCGGCCGCGATGACGGAAATCGCGCGATCCCGCACGAGGAGGCCGTGCACAGGCTGAACGGGGCGGATCTTTTCGTCCGGGTGATCGGAAGCGGCGAGCCGATCGTGGTCCTGCACGGCGGCCCCGGCCTCGATCAGAGCTACTTTCTGCCCCAGATGGAAGGGCTGGCGGAAAACCACACACTGATCTTCTACGACCAGCGGGCGAGCGGCCGAAGCGGATCCGACCTCGATTCCACCGATATCACGCTCGATCTTTTCATCAGGGATATCGACGCGGTACGCGCCCACTACGGGCTCGAGCGTATGAATCTCATGGGGCACAGCTGGGGGGGATTCCTGGCGATGCTGTACGCGATTCAACACCCGGACAGGCTCAACTCGCTGATTCTGGTGAGCCCGAGTCCGGCGAGTTCCGCGATGCGCAACGAGGAATCGCAGATGCTGGCTTCGCGCCTGACGAAAGAAGACCAGGCGGAACGCGACTCGATCATTCAGTCCACGGGATTTCAGAACGGCGATCCCGCCGCATACGAAGGTTTCTTTCGTGTGTTCTTCCGGAGCGAGTTTTTCAATCCCGAGCGTATCGACGAACTGACGCTGGTTCTTCCCGAGAACTTCATTACGAACAGCCGGCTGCTGCAGTACCTGGCCCGCGACCTCGCTGTCTACGACATTCACGCGGCGCTCGAGAGCGTCGAAGCGCCGGCGCTCGTCGTGAACGGGGAGAGCGAGTCGGGACTCGGGAGCGGCCGCAGGATCAGCGAGCATCTTCCGAGCGCGCAGCATGTCGTGCTCGAGGAGTGCGGTCATTTTCCGTTCGTCGAAAAGCCCGCGGCGTTCTTCGAAGCCGTGAACGAGTTTCTCGCGTCGCACTGAGACCGGCTCCGCAGGCCGGGGCGCCTTCAGTCATTTCGACCGGTAATCTTTACGGACCCGCGCGGCGCTCGCCGCAGTCCGTGATCCCGCTCTGCCCGCGCAGTCTTCGTAAACCCCTGTAAGAACGCAAATTCCCACTCCGATTCGTTTCGGCACGGTTCCTGCATTTTTCAAGTCATGCAAGCACGACAACCGCAACCGACAGCGAAAGGAAAAATGAATCATGACTACGATGACGAAACCGAATCTGGTGCTTTCCGCGGGCAGCCTCAAGGGGAACGCCGTCAGGAATCCGAGCGGCGAAGACCTCGGGAAGATAGAAGAGATCATGATCAACGCTCATTCCGGTCATGTCGCATACGCCGTGCTCTCCTTCGGCGGCATCCTGGGATTCGGCGACAAGCTGTTCTCGATTCCGTGGTCGCTGCTCTCGGTCGACACCGAAAATCACTGCTGCGTGCTCGACATCGACAGAAAGCTTCTCGAGAACGCGCCCGGGTTCGACAAGGATAACTGGCCGAACTTCAGCGACATGACGTGGCACGACGAAGTGCATACGTACTACGGCGCCAGACGGATCTGGTAACGACATGGAATGGGTCATCACATCGTCAGACCTGATCGTGATGGTACTGACCGCAGCGATCGTGGCCGGCGCCGTCGCCCTGTACAGGCTGACGACCGAAGTCAATCGCACGTCGCGCCGCCTGAACGGCATCCTGGCCAGGCTCGAACCGGTCGTCGACGAGACCGCGCGCGAGGTCAGAGAGGAAATGCGGGAGATCCGCCGCCTGACCGGGCGGCTGAACCGGATCGCGGACCACGGTGAGCGCCTTGCCGACACCGTGACATCGACCGCCATTCCGCTCGCGGAGGACGTCGACCGGATCCGTCAGTCCCAGCGCTATGTCGCGGCGGCCGCCAAGGGTGTGGCGGCGGGCTTCCAGGCCTGGAAGCGGACGACGAACGGTTCGGCGAGCTGACTGAAGACGCAATCATTGCAATCGAAAGGGAATAGAAAATGAGTAACCGTGAATACGACGAAAAACGAGGACCGAACGCACCCATGACGTTCCTGATCGGAGCGCTCGTGGGCGGCGCGGCGGCCGTGCTGATGGCGCCCGACCGCGGAGAGAACACGCGCAAGCGGCTCAAGGAAGGCGCGCGCCACATTTACAAGGCCGGCGAAGAAGCCGTTCTCGATGCGCGGGACACGGTATCCGACAAGGCGGAAACACTGAGCGACGCCACCCGCGACCGCATGGAAGAAGCGGCGGAAACCGCCGGCACGCAGGTGAACGCGATGAAAACGGCCGTGCGCCGAGGCAAGGAAGCATTCGAGGAAGAACTCGAGAAGAAATCGGCTTGACGCGTGTGCGCGGAAATCAGAGCGCGACCAGCCGCGCGCACCCTTCGTCGCGAAACGGTCCGGACGATGCCGCCGGTCTTCAGTAAGTCGGCATCTCCGGATCGATCTCTTTCGCCCAGGCGACAATCCCGCCCGCGACGTTCCTGACGTTCCGGAATCCCTGGTGGGCGAGAAACATCGCCACCTGACCGCTTCTGACGCCCGTTCTGCAGAGGCAGAGGATCTCTTTCGAACGGTCGAGTTCCTCGAATCGCTGCGGGATCTCCATCATCGGAATGTGCAGGAAGTCTTCGAGAGCGCAGATCGCGATCTCGTGGGGATCACGCACGTCGAGAACGAGGAAGCCGTCTCCGCCTCCGTTCATTCGTTCGGCGAGCGCGCTCACGTCGATGTCCTTCGGCATGACCACTTCCGGTTTCTGTTCGTCCTGCAATGCGGTCTCCTGTTCTTCGACCATCTTGAATACTTCGCGGTTCGTCTCCTCCGACGATTGTGCGCCGGGAACGCCGCAGAACGCCTCATAATCGATCAGCGCCGTCACGGTCGGGTTCTCGCCGCACACCGGGCATGCAGGGTCGCGGCGCAACTTGAGCTCCCGAAACGTCATTTCCAGTGCATCGTACAACAGGAGGCGGCCGGCGAGCGAGCGCCCTTTCCCGAGCAGAATCTTGACGACTTCGGTCGCCTGGATCACGCCGATCAGGCCCGGCAGGATGCCGAGCACCCCCCCTTCCGCGCACGACGGCACGAGTCCGGGGGGAGGTGGTTCCGGATAGAGGCAGCGGTAGCACGGACCCCCTTCGTGATGGAACACGGAAGCCTGTCCTTCGAAGCGGAAGATGCTGCCGTACGCGTTCGGCTTCCCGAGCAGCACGCACGCGTCGTTCACGAGATAGCGCGTCGGGAAGTTGTCGGTGCCGTCGGCGATCACGTCGTAGTCGCGAAAGAGATCGAGCGCGTTCTCCGACGTGAGGCGCACTTCGTGCGTGTCGATCCGAATGTGGGGATTGATATCCTCGAGCCGCCGCCTCGCCGAGTCGAGTTTGGCGTTTCCCACGTCGGCCGTGCCGTGAAGGATCTGACGCTGCAGGTTCGAGTAGTCGACCACGTCGAAATCGACGATCCCGATGCGTCCGACGCCTGCGGCGGCGAGGTAAAGCGCCATCGGCGACCCGAGTCCGCCCGCGCCGACGAGAAGAACGGATCCGGCTTTCAGGCGCTTCTGCCCGTCGATCGTGACTTCGGGCATGATGAGATGCCGGCTGTAGCGCGCGATTTCGTCTTTCGACAGATCGACATCCGGTGCGCCCCCGGCAATGCCCGGCACGATGCTGACTTCGTCTCCCGGCGCGAGGGGCGTGTCGCGCAGCGCGAGCGATCGGATATCCTCCGAGTTCACGTACACATTGACGAAGCTGCGAAGTTCGCCGTTCTCCTGCAGAAGGTGTTTCGCGAGTTTCGGGTAGCGTTCTGTGAGAACCGTGAGCAGTCCGCCGACATCCCGCCCTTCGATCTCGACCGTGGAAGCGCCGTCCGCATAGGGACGGAGTGGTGTGGGTATGAATACCTTTATTGCCATTTCGCCTGCTCCCGTCCCGCCTGCACGGGCGATTCCTGTACCGTGATGCGTTCCTTGTGAAATTCTTCGCGGTCTTCGCTGAGAAGCCAGGAAAAGACTTCGCGAGGTCGCCCTTTCATGATCGATACGATCAGGTATGAGAATGATGGCCACGCGTGAGTGCGATCGTATTCCGAAGGCCGGGCGGGGTGGTCCGGATGCGAATGATACACGCCTAAAATGTCGATGCCGGCGGATCGCGCGTCCTCCTCCATCTCCCATACGTCTTTCGGCTCGATCAGGTACCGTCTGGTCTGCTGCGCTTCATCGAACTCGTTCGAAACGGGGCGAACGGCGTGTACGATGCGGTCGTTCCCGAGCGTGGTACCGAGCAGAAATCCGCAACACTCGTTCGGGTAGCATGCGGCGCCGTGCCGCCGGATCAGCCCGATCTGCGCGTTCGAAAAGTAGATCGCCATTCGCTCACTCCTCGTTCCAGAAAGAATCGCCCGTATACCGTTCGCCGCCATCGCAAAGCACGGTCACGACCGTACCCGAGTCGAGCGTCCGCGCGATGCGGAGGGCCGCTGTTACGTTCGCGCCCGCCGATACGCCCGCGAAGATGCCGAGTCTGCGCGCCATCATGCGCGTCATTGCCTGCGCCGCTTCGGTTACGACGGTGACGTTTTCATCGGCGAGCCCGTCGTCGTAAATCGCGGGGACGAGCGCGCTCTCCATGTGCTTCAGTCCTTCGAGTCCGTGCCACGAAGAGTCCGGCTGCATGCTCACGAGTCGCACGTCCGCGCGGGCATCGCGCATTGCGCGCCCGGCGCCGACGAACGTGCCGCTCGTCCCGAGCCCTGCCACGAAGTGTGTGATCCCACCCCTCGTCTGCGCCAGAATTTCGGGTCCCGTCGTTTGATAGTGCGCCTTCCAGTTGTCCTCGTTCGCGTACTGGTTCGCGTAGTACCAGCGTTCCGGGGATCGTTCATACATCATGCGCGCCTCGTGAATCGCGCCGTCGATCATCTCGCCCGGATCCGTCAGCACGAGTCGCGCGCCATAGGCGCGGAGTGTCGCGATCCTCTCCTGTGACGCGTTCGCGGGGAGACAGAGCACGACTTCGTACCCTCTTACCGCGCCGATCATCGCGAGAGCGATTCCCGTGTTCCCGGATGTCGCTTCGAGGATCGACTTTCCCGGTCCGATTTCTCCCCGACGTTCCGCTTCCTGAATCATATTCAGAGCGGGGCGATCCTTGACAGAACCGCCGGGATTGAGGAACTCCGCCTTCCCGAGAACGCGAACGCCCGGACTGATCGATGCATCGAGAGAGTGCAGTGCCAGGAGAGGGGTGTTACCGATTCGGTCGAGAAGCGTCGGAATTTGATCCGCTGCCGTGCGCATGGTTGTCTTTTCCTGGAGGGGTGGCGCAATCTGTGCCGATCGGGGGCGGACGGCTCTGTCGGTCGATTTTAACAAGCATAAGTCCTGATTCGCCCGGTTGGCAACCCCCCCGGCCCCGGGGACTCTACAATCAGAGCGGACGGGATTGAACCCGGAGCGCATTGTTGTGACAATCAAAGGGTTCAGACTGTCAGGATAAGTGCAGTCAGGGGACGGGCGCGTCCGCGTCCCTCCATTCCGATACTCATCGAATTCCGCTCAGGAAGGATAGAACCATGTCTTTAGTTGAAATGCTGATGTCGCAGCTCGGCGGCGGCAATCTCTCTTCGCTCAGTAAGGAAATCGGGTCCGACGAAGGGAAAACGGGTACCGCCGTGGCGGCGGCGCTCCCGATGCTGATCAGCGCGCTTGCGCAGAACGCGTCGAAGCCCGAAGGCGCCGCGTCGCTTCACAAGGCGCTCGAGAAAGATCACGACGGCAGCGTGCTCGACCAGCTCGGCGGCCTCTTCTCGAACGCTTCGACGAAGAATGAAGGCGACGGCATCCTGAAGCACGTGCTCGGGAACAGCCGCCCGCAGGTCGAGAACGGGCTTTCGAAGTCGACGGGGCTCGACTCCGGTTCGTCGGCGAAGCTTCTCGCGATGCTGGCGCCGATGGTGCTCGGCGCGCTCGGAAAAGCGCAGCGTCAGAGCAAAATGGATTCGAATCAGCTCGCCGGCTATCTCGGCGGTGAACGGGAAGAAGTACGCAAGGTCGCGCCGCGCAGCCTCGGCGCTCTCGAGTCGCTGCTCGACGCCGACGGCGACGGCGATTTCGACATGAGCGACATGATGTCGCAGGGCGCGGGACTTCTCGGAAAACTCTTCGGTCGTTAGACCGGACTCAGAAAGGAAGAGTGCGAAATGGGACTCATCAGTTTCGTAAAAGGAGCGGGCGAAAAGCTCCTCGACAAGGTGACGGGCAAGGAGAAGGAAAAGCTGAACGCGAAGGAAAGCGTGGAAGTGGCGAGCCATCTCACGAAGGTCGTCAACACGATGGGCTTCGAAGTGCAGGGCCTCGACATCCGGTTCGACGCCGAAAGCGATACGGCGACGGTTGCCGGGAAGACGGACTCGCAGGAGGCGCGCGAGAAGATCGTTCTGCTCGTCGGGAACACGCAGGGCGTGGCGCAGGTCGACGACCGTCTTACGGTCGAAACGCCGGCGCCGAAGGCGACGTTCTACACGGTGGTAAGCGGTGATACGCTCGGCAAGATCGCCAAAGCGCATTACGGGAACGCGATGAAGTATCCGGTGATCTTCGAAGCGAACAAGCCGATGCTGAGCGATCCCGACAAGATCTATCCGGGTCAGGTGCTTCGCATCCCCGCGATCGACTAGTCCGAATCCGCTTCTTCCGCGCCGACCGGGTGCGCGTCGAAGTCCGCGGGGAACCAGTACCATTCGGATGACTGGGACTTCCCTTTGACGAGACCTTCGATGCGCGCCCGCAGGCGCTCTCCGTCCATCCAGTAGATGATGCGCTGCGGAAAATCGTGCGCCTTGTTCTCGAAAACGGCGCGGTTTCCTTCCCATTCGATCAGATGAAACGAACTCGCGGGGCCCCCGCCCGGGCTTGCTACGTAGTAGATGGCGCCGTCGTCCTCGACGATGCGCAGGTATTCGAAGCCGGCGCGATCGCCCTTCACCGAGCGGTTGACGCCCGCCATCATTCCCGCGCGCGCGTCCGTCCAGAATTCCTCGGACAGCCGCCCTTCCTTTTCGTAGACCCAGTGCCCCGTGAGAAACGCGAGGTGGTCCCACGTGAACGGCGCCCCCGCAGAGGCCGGCGCGGCCGTCATCAGAAGGGCGGTCACCGCGGCTGCAATGCAGAGTTTCATGATTCCTCCTCGTCGGCCGGATGTTGCGAGTGAAACGTTTCGTAGCGGTGCTTCGGATCGATGGGCAATAGAATCGCGAAGCCGGCGAAGGTCAGGATCGCCGAAATGGCGAACGGCATGAACGGTCCGAACGCGTCGTACAGCCATCCCATCGAGATGCCGGAGATCGACCGGCCGAGCCCCGTCACTCCCTGGTTGAGCCCCTGGACCTTGCCCTGATCGCCGATATGAGTATAGCGCGACAGGAGCGCCGTAAGCGACGGCGTGTTCAGCGACGCCCCGATCGCGATCACGGTGAGCGCGACCCAGAGCCAGAGCACGGGCAGGTTCGGTACGAGCAGCGCGATACCGATCGCCGCGAGAAACGTACCCCACTGCGCGAGAAACAACTCGCCGAGCTTCGGCACGAGATAGCGGATCGCGCCTCCCTGCACGAGCGCCGAGATCAGGAAGTAAAGTGCGAGCGCTTTGCCCGTCTGACCCACGGCGAATCCCCAGCGGTCCGCGGCCAGAATGACGAGCGTTCCCTGCAGAACCGATGTCCCCGTGCTCCCGACGAGCGTCGAGATCAGTATGAGGCCGACACCCTGGTGCGCGAAAGCCTGGCGCCAGAGTCGCAGGCTGTTCGTTCGGCGGCGCAGGTGCGTGGCCACTTTCGGCGCGGTTTCGGGAAGCAGCAGCGCGATGAGCAGCGCGCCCCCTTCGAGCGCAAGGTTGAACGCACCGACGAACGCGTAGGACGTAAGCCCGACGAACTGCTTGAGCTCGACAAGCGTGTCGGCGCTCGCGATCAAGCCTCCCGCGAGCGGGCCCAGAATGAACCCGAGACCCGCGGTCGCTCCGAGAACCCCGAGCCCTTTCGCGCGGTCTTCCGGTTTCATCGTGTCGGCGATGATCGCGGTGGCGACCGTGAGCTGCGTTCCGAAGAGCCCGACGACGGCGCGCGCCACGAGAAACCACCCCAGCGACGGAGCGTAGGCCCACCCCGCGTAGCCGATGATCGACCCGAGAATGCCCGCCGCGAGAATCGGCTTGCGTCCGATCTTGTCGCTCCAGTCGCCCCATATGGGCTGCAGAAAGATCTTGGGCGCCGCCGTGAAGAAGAAACAGAGAGTGATATGGAACGCGGTGCCGCCCAGTTCGCGCACGAAATAGGCGATTACGGGGAATGTCGCTCCGAGCGCCACGAGCTCCAGGAGGAGCATGAGAGGGAGCAGTGCGGGTGGCCGGTTCGGTTTCATGACGGACCATGGTACGGGAGGGAGTGCGGTACCACAAGGACGCCGCGGGAAGCAGGCGGAGGGAGGCTCGGGAGGTGCGCGATTTCATCACAAACGGTCAGAAACGCCGCAGATGAGCCGGCTTTTGTCCGCACGGCCCCCGGCGGTCAAAGGGAGGGTCCCGTCAATTGCTAGATGGGGTCTACTCGGGTATAATTAAGGCGTTCCTCCACTTACGCGCCCGCCTCTCCCGGCCGGTCGCCTGTTCACCCACTGCACCCCGGGACCGGCATGAAAAAAGCGCTCTTATCCGTTCTGCTTCTGCTTCTCTTCGCCCCGCTCACACAGCCGGGGGCGCAGCTTCTTCCCGACGGTTTCGCGATCGAACAGATCGTAAAAGGCCCCTTCACGGGGCAGCCCGTCGGCTTCGATATTCTTCCCGACGGCCGCATTCTGTTCATCGAACTGCAGGGGAACGTGCGCATCGCGCCCGTCGGGGCCTATCCGATATCGGGTGATTCGATTCATTCGTTCCCCGACGTGCTCGTCGAGACCGAACGCGGGCTTCTCGGCGTGGCGGGCGATCCCGACTGGCCCGACGAACCTTATTTCTACTTCTATTACTCGGGAACGGATTCCGCATCGCACATCGTGCGGTTTACGGTGACGGGCTTCGGCGTGAACCTGCCGACGAGTTCGGCTCTCACGCTGACCGAGCGCTATGAAATCCTCACGATTCCCGACTTCGACGGCAGTCACAACGGCGGGACGCTTCGGTTCGGTCCGGACGGAATGCTCTACGCGAGCAACGGCGATGACGAGAACTCGTGCACCGCACAGGACCGCAGCAATCTGAACGGCGCGATTCTGCGGCTCGATCTGGACGATCTGCCGTCATCCGGGCCGGGCGGGCCGCCCCCGATCGCGGACATCACGCCTGACGACAATCCCTTCGTCGGCCACCCCGATCAGGCTGCGCACCTGATCTGGGCGTTCGGCCTGCGCAATCCGTTTCGCTTCACGGTCGACGGGCCGACGAACGACGTGTATGTCGGCGACGTCGGAAACAACAACTGGGAAGAGGCGAACCGTGTTCCGTACGACAGCGCGGGAACGAATTTCGGCTGGCCCTGGTTCGAGGGGCCCGACTCGTTCTTCACATGCGACAGTTTGACGGCGCTGTCACCGCCGATTCACGTGTTTCCGCACATGAATCCGATCCCGGCCGTAATCACGGGCGGCCCGGTGTATCGCGACGTCATCGGTTCGAATCTGCGGTTCGGGCCCGCTTACGACGGCGACTACTTCTTCATCGAACCGAATCTGCAGTGGATCGGGCGCGTCAAGAACACGGGAGGAACCTGGAGTGTGCCGCCGCCGGTGCCCGGGCAGCCTGACTCCGCGAAGTGGGCCGACCAGATCGGGGGGTACGCCACCGATATGCAGATGGGAGCCGACGGCGCGATCTACATGATGTACCTGTCGACGGGCGCGCTGAGCCGCGGCATTCACCGTATCGTGAGCGACTACACGGCGACGGGTCTCGATCCCGGCCGCCCGTTCGCGCTGGTGCTTTCGAGCGCGCAACCGAACCCGGCGCCCGCGGCGGGGACGACGATTCAGTACCGCCTGCCGGCGGACGCCGCGATCGATCTGGCGATCTACGACGTGCGCGGCCGCCTCGTCCGCACGCTTCATGCGGGGCGGGCCACGAACGGATCCCTGCACTGGGACGGGCGCGCCGAGGGCGGTCGCCCGGTCGCTTCCGGCCTCTACTACTACACGATCACCGCTCCGGGCGGTGTCCGCTCCACCGGCAAGATCTCGCTCGTAAGATAGCGAGCCCCGGTACCACGAAAGAAGGCCGGCTCCCTGCGGAACCGGCCTGCCTTGTCCCTAGATCAGCATGGTCGCAATCATGACCCACAGCATCATGAGGCCGAGCCCGACCGTGATGCCGGAGACCACGAGGCCCATGATCGTGCGCACCCGTCGCGGTTCGCGGTCGAAAAGCTTCTCGAGCGTGCCATCGGCCACGGCGCGTTCGTACTCTTTGGGCCGTTCATGCTTGAACTCGTCTTCGGTCATCCGTCCCGTGTAGAAGAGCAGGTCCACGGGGAACTTGTCCGGCCGCAGATGACCGTTGAACAGATGGATCGTGAACAGGAAGCCGAGGGCGAGCAATGCCTCGTGACCGTGCACGACCGCGGCCGCGTTCAGCATCCAGCCCGGCATGAAGCGTGTGCCGGCAACCGGGAACCACAGGAGCACGCCCGATCCTCCGATGATGACCATCCCCCAGAACACGGCCCAGTAGTCGAACTTCTCCCAGTAGGTCCAGCGATCGAACTTCGGCCGCTCACCGAGGCCCACGAACCACTTGAGCATGCCAAAGAGGTCCAGGAAATCCTGCTTGCGCGGGAGCATCGTATTCGGTCCGCTGAACAGCCCCTTCTCCCGCCTTACCAGCAGGCGGTACGCGATCTGGACGATATAGACGACGAAGGTCACCGTCATGACGATGGCCGCGACGCGATGGAGCAGGCCCGCTGTTCCCGGCCCGCCCAGCAGGCGCATGATCGAAACAGACCACGGCCTGTCGGCGAAGTGGAGCGGAAGACCGGTCAACCCGCATATGGTGACCGAGCTCATCATCGCGGCGTGCAGGCCGATATACATCCCGCTCCACCGTCTCACGTGACGCGCTCCCTTGATCTTCTTGTGAGCGGCGCGCACCTTCCACTCTCTGGCAAGCAGCGATCGAACCAGCCAGAGGGTCGCATGGATTCCTCCGAACACGAACACGAACAGCAGCAGTCCTTCCATCGCGACCCTGATCCAGTAGACATACGCGTTGTCGTCCGGGGTGTGGAAGTCGCCGTGGACCTGGAACGAAACGAAGTTGGCATGCGCGCCCGCGTGACACTGACCGCAGGTTTCGATCAGGTTCGCGGGATGAACTTTCGACTCGGGATCGTCGGCCGAGACGATCCCGTGGAAGCCGTGGCAGTCGGCGCAGCTCGCGACCGGTTCGCCGTAACCGAAACTCGATATGCGCCCGTGATAAGAATCCCGAAAAGTGCGGGCCTGATCCTGATGGCAATCCGAGCAGGTCGAAGACAGCCCGGCCAGGAAATCCGGTGTGACCCGCTGGGCTTCATGCGTGGGGTGGCAATTGGTGCACGTTGCGCTGATCGTTTCCTCGTCTTCGGCTCGGACCGCGTGGTGCACGCTCTTCTTGTAGTCCGCCAGAACGCCGGCGTGGCATTGCCCGCACGTGTTCTCCACGTTTCTGCCGCTGAGTCGCGATTCGGGATCGCCCGCGGCGAGAATGTCGTGGCCGCCGTGGCAGACCACGCAGTCCGCGGACACGACGAGGCCGCCGTTCACGATGGCCTGGCCATGAACATCATCGAAATACGTTCCCGATGTGGCATGTCCTCCATTGGCCGTCCAGGCTTCCGAGACGTCGCGGGAGTCGTGACACTCCCCGCAGGTCTCATGCACGTTCAGTACGTGCA
>JABDJQ010000425.1 GCA_013002425.1 Gemmatimonadota bacterium | reverse complement strand
CAGATAGTCGGCGACAGCCTCGGAACTCGGGATGAGGCTTCCCTGACCCAGGATCAGGTAGTCGGCGTCGTCGACCTTGTACGTCTGCACGCGCGCGTACCGGCGCCCGGTCAGTTCGTGGAACTCGTCGAACGCACGGTCGGTGAGTTCGCGCAGGTGGTCGAAGAAGAACGGACGCTGCGAAGCGACGCTCTGCATGTACGCATCCTGATTCTGAACGAGGCCCGCCATGACCGGATTGTCGACGTCCCAGAGGATCGGAATACGCCGGCGCGTGTCGCCGTAAATGATGCGCTGCGCCGGAGTCGGTGTTTCGATCGTATCGTCGGGACTGCCGAGGTATTCGGCGATCAGTTCGCGTTCGGGAACCAGGATCGACTCGATCAGATGTGTCGTGAGAAAGCCGTCCTGCGCGATGGCGCCCGGCGTGAGCGAAAGTTCCGCGATCCGGTGCGAGATGATGTTCAGGTCCGCGGCGGCCTGCGCGTCTTTTGCGAAGAGCTGGAAGAAGCCGGTGTCGTCGATGCAGTGGTAATCGTCGTGTCCGGCATGCACGTTCAGGTTCGATTTCGTCATGGCGCGCGCGCCGATGTTCAGCACGTAAGTGAGGCGCTTGCCGACGGCCGCGTAGAGCGACTCGTGCATGTAGGCGATCCCCTGGCCCGACGAGAAGTTCGAAGCGCGCAGACCGCTCATCGACATCCCCGCCGTGACCGCCGCGGCGGCATGCTCACCTTCGGGTTCGATGAAGATGAGCGGGCGACCCGAGATGTTGACGTGACCGGCCGCCGTATTCTCGGCCCAGTACTCGCCCATCTGTGTCGACGGCGTGATCGGGTAGGCGCCTGCCGCGTCGGTCGACTCGCGCTCGCACATGATGACGGCGGTGTTACCGTCCATCGCCGCGCGGACGCCGGGATACTTGAAGGAACGTTCCTTCTTTCCCCGATCCGTCATCTTCTCCATCACCTTGCGTCCGAGTTCCAGTGCAGACATGGAAGCCCCCCGTTATGGCCGCAGCATCGTGGCCGGCCGTTGTTTCGAGCGTTCTCCCCGCATGTGTCGCTTATGTCGGGGC
>JABDJQ010000400.1 GCA_013002425.1 Gemmatimonadota bacterium | reverse complement strand
GTCTAGAGCCGGGCCCTGCGGGTCTTTCCTCTTCTCTTCTCGCGGCGAGAAATTCGATCACGGCCATGCGTGGGCGAAATGATCCGCGAGAGCCTGAGCCCCATTGGAGGGCCGGGGGTACGGCTCGTTCGTTTCGAAGTTCTTGAAAGCAGGCCCGACAGGGCGAAGCTCGAGGGGATCCGTTTTGCCCACGCCGGCCTGATGGAATGGCGAGCTATCCGTATTGCTGGCAGAGTGACTTGAGGAGTTCTTCCTGTGCTTCGAACGGCGTCGCGTTTCCGGGCGTGCAGAGCGTGTAAGAGCCTTCCGCCGACATCTCCCACGCCGCGCAGTTGTCTTCGAGCATCACCTGGATGCCCTCTTCCATGACACGCGAACGCTGCTTCTTGCCGCGGACGGGAAATGCGATTTCGACGCGGCGGAAGAAGTTGCGCGGCATCCAGTCGGCGCTGCTGCAGTAAGTCTGCGGGCGTCCGCCGGCGGCAAAGCTGAACAGACGGTGGTGTTCGAGGAAGCGCCCCACGATCGATCGCACGTGAATGTTTTCGGAGACGCCGGGGACGCCCGGCTTCAGGCAGCAGATCCCGCGCACGACGAGATTCACGCGAACCCCCGCCTGCGAGGCGCGATAGAGCGCGTGGATCACGCCGCGTTCGACGAGCGAGTTCATCTTCGCCACGATCCAGGCGTCTTTCCCCTTGCGCGCGTTTTCGGTTTCCGTGTGAATCATTTCGACGAGCCATTTGTGCAGGTCGAACGGCGTCTGGATCAGGCGCTTCAGGTGGCCGGTTCTGCTGACGCCGGTCAGCTGCTGGAAAAGCGAATGTACGTCTTCGCCGATCTCGGGATCGCTCGTCATGAGGCCGAAGTCCGTGTACGCCTTCGCCGTCGAAACGTTGTAGTTGCCCGTGCCGAGGTGCACGTAGCGCTTGAGTTCGTTCGCCTCTTTGCGGACGACGAGAATCATCTTCGCGTGCGCCTTGAATCCCACGACCCCGTAAACGACTTTCGCGCCCGCCTCCTGCAGGCGCGACGCCAGTTCGATATTGGCCGCTTCGTCGAAGCGCGCGCGCAGTTCCACGATGCAGGTGACTTCCTTGCCCGCCCGCGCCGCGGCGATCAGGGCCTTCGTGATCGGCGAGTCGAGACCCGTGCGATAGATCGTGATCTTGATCGCCATCACGTGCGGGTCTTCCGCCGCTTCGTGCAGCAGGTCGAGAACGGGGCCGAAGCCCTGATACGGATGATGCAGAAAGACGTCGGTTTTGCGCAGCGTGTCGAACATGCCGCCGCGACCCGCGAGCTTGCTCGGAATGCCGGGGATGAACGGCGTGTACTTGAGATCGGGGCGGTCGACGAGGTCGTAGATCTCCTCGAGCCGGTGCAGGTTGACCGGCCCGTCGACACGGTAGAGGTCCGTTTCCTTCAGTTCGAACTGGTCGAGCAGGTAGTCGACCATTTCGTCAGGACACGTCATCGAGACCTCGAGCCGCACGGCGCTTCCGAAATGACGCTGCGGCAGTTCCCCCTTGAGCGCGTGCAGAAAGTCCTGCACTTCGTCCTCGTGAATCCAGAGATTGCTGTTGCGCGTGGCGCGGAACTGATGGCACTCGGTGACCTTCATGCCCGGGAACAGCTTTTCGACGTGCCGGTGCATCAGCGAAGAAAGCAGCACGAACCCGTTCGCGACATCCGCGATCTCGTCAGGCATGCGGATCACGCGCGGCAACACGCGCGGCGCCTGCACGACCGCGTAGCGTCCCTTGCGACCGAACGCGTCCTTCCCCTCGAGCGCCACGATGAAGTTGAGGCTCTTGTTCAGGATGCGCGGGAACGGGTGCGCCGGGTCGAGACCGATCGGTGTCAGCACGGGAAGCACTTCCTCCCGGAAGTAACGATCGGCCCATTCCGCCTGCGCCTTGCTGAAATTCTGACGGCGGTAGAGAACGATGCCCTGCTCGGGCAACTCCCGATCGAGAATGCCGTGAAGATGGGAGTACTGGCTTTCGACGAGTCCGAGAATCACTTCGCGGCAGCGCGCGAGCGTTTCGGACGGTCCCATGCCGTCGGGGCCGGTGTTCGAAAGACCGAGGGAGATCTGTTCCTTGAGACCCGCCGCGCGCACCTCGAAGAACTCGTCGAGGATCGACGTGGAGATCGTAAGAAACCGCAGGCGCTCGAGAAGCGGCGTCTCCACGCGCGTGGACTGATGCAGAACGCGCTTGTGAAACTCCAGCAGCGACAGCTCGCGATTCAGATAGAGATCCGGCTCGTTCAGATCGGAAATGGGAATCGGCTTGTTCGGGTCGTGTAGTGCCATAGCGTGCTCCGCGCGAGTCGTTTTTGCTGACATGATCTTATCACAGCTTTTCGACGGAAAAGGGGAGCGGGTTTAGGGTGGAACAGGTTCCGCGGACGGGGCGTCGATTCGTGCAGAGGAGAGTGTTCTGAATATTTTTCGCGGAGTCCACCTATTGGTGGCGCGGCGGACGGGCGCCCCGGCCGGGAGTATTCCCGGCCAGGGGCTGTCCGCCGAGACAGGACCCGTCCCTATTCCTACGGAACGACTTCGATATCGACCCGGATCACGTCTTCGAGGTCGGGATAATCGTAGGCGTCGGCGACGAGGCGCACGGTGTTGTCGGGATCGT